>CBFHCK010000017.1:0-16016 GCA_965653955.1 uncultured Spongiibacteraceae bacterium | reverse complement strand
GAAATGATTCGCGCGGTAAAAATCGATAGCAATCCAGAGCAAGTTCAACTGCTGTTCGATCTGAGCGGCACCACCAAATACACCATTTCCACACTCGATAATCCGTATCGTCTCGTCGTCGATCTGCGCGATAGCCGCCTTACTGCAAAACTCGGCGATCTGCTGCTCGCCGGCACGCCGATCCAGCGCGTGCGCAGCGGAATTCGCAATGGCAATGACAGTCGCCTTGTGTTCGAACTGACCGGCCCGATGAAATTCCAGAGCCGCCTGATCAAGGACAATGGCGTGCAACTGGCGATC
Source organism: uncultured Spongiibacteraceae bacterium (assembly GCA_965653955.1). Classification (GTDB taxonomy): domain Bacteria; phylum Pseudomonadota; class Gammaproteobacteria; order Pseudomonadales; family CAMLJR01; genus CAMLJR01. Next base: position 15,716 of record CBFHCK010000017.1, on the reverse strand, counting down.
GATCTGCAGCCGCGAAGCGGAAGTTTCACGCCGCGGTCCGGCGCGGTGGCGGCGCAATCGAGCAACGTGCGCGAATCGGCGGCGGACGATGTCGCACCGACTCGCAGCAAAGCGACAAAATCGGCCGATAACGGCAGCAAGCGCGATGTCATCATTGCCATCGATGCCGGCCACGGCGGCGACGATCCCGGCGCTATTGGACCAGGGCGGCTGCAGGAAAAACGAGTCGCGCTGGCGATTGCGCGCGAGCTGGCCGAAGTGATCGAGCGCGAGCGTGGTTACAAGGCCGTACTGACCCGCAAAGGCGATTATTTCTTGCCATTGAAAGCGCGGCGCGATGCGGCGCGGAAGGCGCAGGCCGATCTGATGGTGTCAATCCACGCCGATGCGTTCGATGATCGCAGTGCCGCTGGCGGCTCGGTGTTCGCATTGTCCAATCGTGGCGCCACCTCGACGATGGCGGCATTCCTCGCCGAGAGCGAGAACAAGGCCGATGCGATCGGCGGCGTGCAGGTCGAGGGGGTGGATAACGATTTGCTGAAAGTGCTGACCGATTTGTCGGTGAGCGCGACGATGGATTCGAGCCTGCGTGTCGGCAAGCACGTGCTGAGTTCGATGTCGGGCATCACGCGTCTGCACAGCGAGCGCGTCGAACAGGCGGCGTTCGTGGTGCTCAAGTCGCCCGACACGCCGTCGATTCTGGTTGAAACCGGTTTTATCTCAAACCCGAAAGAAGCGAAACGCTTGGCCTCGGCGGATTATCAGCAACAGATGGCGCGTGCGATTTTCAAAGGTATCGACCGCCATTTCCGCGCCGATCCGCCACCGAATACGTATCTCGCGTGGCGCAAACGCAATGGCAATTCGCGCGTGATCGACGACGGGCTCGCCAGCGCCGAGCCATAACTGTTCTTCGGCGACACCTCGAGCGCCGTCTGCACCTTCTTTTCATTTCCGTTTGATCGAATGACAGATCGTCGATAACCGAATCGCATGGATGCGGATGGACGGTCGTCTGTTTATCATGCGCGCTGATCCGCGAATGATGCCCGCCATGCCACGAATTCAATTGTTAACCACCCGATTGGCCAACCAGATCGCTGCCGGCGAGGTGGTCGAACGCCCGGCGTCGGTGATCAAGGAGCTGCTCGAAAACAGCATCGATGCGGGTGCGCGGTCGATCGAAGTCGATATCGACGCGGGCGGGGTCAATCTGATTCGCGTGCGCGATGACGGCGGCGGCATCGAGCGTGACGATCTGCCGCTCGCACTGAGCCGGCACGCGACCAGTAAGATATTCGAACTCGAAGACCTCGAATGCGTTCGCAGCCTCGGCTTTCGCGGCGAGGCGCTGGCAAGTATCAGCTCGGTATCGCGACTCGCGATCACATCGAATAGCAGCGACGACGCGCGCGGCGGTTGGTGCGCGCGCAGCGAAGGTCGCGACATGGCAGTGGCGATCGAGCCGGCGCCGCATCCGCGCGGCACTACCGTCGAAGTGCGCGATCTGTTTTTCAACACGCCGGCGCGACGCAAATTCCTGCGCGCGGAAAAAACCGAATTCGGCCATATCGAGGAAACGGTGAAGCGCCTCGCACTGAGCCGTTTCGATGTCGGCTTCCAGTTGCGCCACAACGGCCGCGCGGTGCAGCAATTGCGCGCGGCGCAGTCCGAGCTGGAAAAAGAGCGCCGTGTCGCCGCCGTCTGCGGGCCTGAGTTCATCGAGCACGTCGTCGTCATCGACAGCCGCGTCGGCGATCTACATCTGCACGGCTGGGTCGCGCTGCCGACGTTTTCGCGCAGCCAGGCAGACTTACAGCATTTCTACGTCAACGGCCGCGCGATTCGCGACAAGCTCGTCAGCCATGCGGTGCGGCAGGCGTATCAGGATGTGCTGTATCACGGCCGCCATCCGGCGTTCGTGCTGTATCTGAATGTCGATCCCGCGAATGTCGACGTCAATGTGCATCCGACCAAGCACGAAGTGCGTTTCCGCGATGGCCGCACCGTGCATGATTTCCTGTTCCGCACCTTGCATCGGGCGCTCGCCGATGTGCGTCCGCACGAACAGGTCGAAACACTGGCGGGATCGATGTCTACGCAAATTGGCGCCGTGCCGCAGCAATCGACTTTCCAATTACCGGCACAGCGTTACGCGTATCAGCCGGCGCCGATAATCGCGCCGGCTGGCGTGCGTGAGCAGCTCGGTGTGTATCGTGAGTTATATGGCAGCGGCGAGTCGTACGGCGCCGATTCGATGGCGCCGGCGTCCGAGCCGAGCGAAATTCCGCCGCTCGGCTACGCGCTGGCGCAGCTGCATGGGGTTTACATCCTCGCCGAAAATGCGCACGGGCTGGTGCTGGTCGATATGCACGCCGCGCACGAGCGCATCACTTACGAGCGGATGAAAACCGCGCGCGCCGGCGAGGGCATTCGCGCGCAGCCGCTGCTGGTGCCGCGCTCGCTCGCGGTCAGCCAGCGCGAAGCCGATTGCGCCGAGCACAGCGCCAATGTGTTCCTGTCGTTCGGCTTGAAACTCGAACGCGCCGGTCCGGAAACCCTACTGATTCGTGAAATTCCGGTGCAGCTGCGCGACGCCGATGTCGAGCAGTTGGTGCGCGATGTGCTCGCCGATCTGATCGAGCACGGCAGTTCGGATCGCATCGAAGCGCATTCCAATGAAATTCTCGCGACGATGGCGTGTCATGGCTCGGTGCGCGCCAATCGTAAGCTCGCGATTCCGGAAATGAACGCATTGCTGCGCGATATGGAGGACACCGAGCGCAGCGGCCAGTGCAATCACGGCCGCCCGACCTGGGTGCAACTCGCGATGGGCGATCTCGATAAGCTGTTTCTGCGCGGCCGATGAGTCAGCGTCCGCGCGCGATTTGTATCGCAGGGCCGACCGCGTCGGGTAAAACCGCGCTGGCATTGACGCTATGCGAGCACTTTCCATGCGAAATCATCAGCGTCGATTCGGCGCTCGTTTATCGCGGCATGGATATCGGCACTGCCAAACCGTCGCCGGCCGAGCGTGCGTTGGTGCCGCATCATCTGATCGATATCCGCGATCCAGCCGAAGCGTATTCCGCCGCCGATTTTCGCCGCGACGCGTTGAAGCTGATGGATGAAATCAGTGCGCGCGGGCGCATTCCGTTGCTGGTTGGCGGCACGATGCTGTATTTCAAAGTGCTGCGCGATGGCATCGCGGCGATGCCCGCAGCGGATGCTGCCGTCCGCGCTGAAATTCTCGCCGATGCCGAGCGTCTCGGTTGGCCGGCCATGCATGCGCAGCTGGCGCAAGTCGACCCGGCCGCCGCCGAACGCATTCATCCTCATCATTCGCAGCGGTTACAGCGCGCGTTGGAAGTGTTTCGTATCGGCGGAATTCCGATCAGCGAATTACAACAGCAGCAGGGCGAAGCCGAACTCGATCACGAGCTCATCGCATTTGCGCTCAGTCCGGTTGATCGCAGCGTGTTGCATCGGCGTATCGAGTCGCGCTTTCGTCAAATGCTGACGCAAGGATTTATCGAAGAAGTCGAAGCGCTGTTTCAGCGACCCGATTTATCGCCCGATCTGCCGTCGATCCGGGCGGTTGGCTATCGGCAGGTTTGGGATTATCTCGCCGGCGTCATCGATTACGACACGATGATCGAGCGGGGCATTATCGCCACGCGGCAATTGGCAAAACGCCAGCTGACCTGGTTGCGGGGGTGGCCCGATTTAAACTGGTTGCCGTTCGATGAGCAGCAATGTTTAGTGGAAGCTGCAGACGTGCCGTTAGCCGCTGGAATGTTACCGAGTGTTCCCGTTGCAGACGCACTCTTGAAATATATGAGCCAAATCTCCAATTGAATTGATAGCTTGCGTTATACTTTCGAGCTCGTTTCGTAACCGTATTGAACTGTTACGGTAACATTCGGTCAGAACTCCACGTTCGCCGCGAGGCGATCCGTATCGCGATGCTTCAAAACAACTAACTCATCCATCTTCCCCGACTTGGGGCTTATAGAAAGGAGAATACAAATGTCAAAAGGGCACACGCTACAAGACCCTTACCTGAACATTTTGCGCAAAGAGCGCATTCCGGTATCGATCTATCTGGTGAACGGAATCAAGTTGCAAGGCCAGATCGAATCGTTCGACCAATTCGTCGTGCTGCTGAAAAACACCGTGAGCCAAATGGTCTACAAGCACGCGATTTCCACTGTAGTGCCCTCGCGCGTTGTGCGTCTGCCGATGGCTAATCCGCAATCGGATTCGGAAGAGAGCGACGAGAACGAATGAGGTCGCTAGTTGTTTGAGCGCCCCGCCACCGGCGAACGTGCGGTTCTGGTTCACGTCGATTTCAACAATCGCGAAGACGCTGAAGATCCGCATGAATTTGAAGAGCTGGTGGTCTCTGCCGGTGGTCTGCCGGTAGCGTTTTTGACGGGGCGCCGCGCGGCGCCCGAACCGCAATTTTTTATCGGTATCGGCAAGCTTGAAGAAAATCGTCAGGCGGTTGCCGAGCAAGAAGACGAAATCGTTTTATTCAATCACGCGTTGCGTCCGAGCCAGGAGCGCAATCTCGAGCGCGAGCTCAAATGTCGCGTGCTCGATCGCACCGGTCTGATTCTCGATATTTTTGCGCAACGTGCGCGCACTTACGAAGGCAAGCTGCAAGTCGAGCTCGCGCAATTGCAGCATATGTCGACGCGACTTGTGCGCGGCTGGACTCACCTTGAGCGCCAAAAAGGCGGTATCGGTCTGCGTGGTCCGGGTGAAACGCAGTTGGAAACCGACCGTCGGTTATTACGCGAACGCATCAAGGCGATCAATGCCCGACTTGAAAAAGTGCGCGTGCAACGCAAGCAGGCAGGCCGCGCGCGTCAGCGCGCCGAGTTGCCGGCGATTTCGTTGGTCGGTTACACCAATGCCGGCAAGTCCACCCTATTCAATGCCATTACCCAGGCCGATGTGTACGCAGCCGACCAGTTGTTCGCGACGCTCGATCCTACGTTGCGCCGAGTCTCGATTCCTGAACTCGGCCCAGTGCTGCTCGCCGACACTGTGGGTTTTATCCGGCATTTGCCGCATAAGTTGGTCGAAGCGTTTCGCGCCACGCTCGAACAGGTCACCGATGCCGATCTGTTGTTGCATGTGATCGACTGTGCCGCCGAGGAACGTGACGCCAACATCGCCCATGTCGTCGATGTGCTCGAAGAAATCGATGCCGATGAAGTGCCCCGGCTCGACGTGTTCAATAAAATCGATTTACCCGACATGGCGCCGCGTATCGATCGCGATGAGCAAGGCCTGCCGGTACGTGTTTGGGTTTCGGCGCGCGAACGCAGAGGCCTTGAACTTATTCCGCAGGCCATCGCCGAGTTGCTCGGGCGTGACGTGATCGCTGGCGACCTTGTCCTCGATCCCGCCAAAGGTCGGCTTCGTGCGCGGCTCTATGCAGCCGGCGCAGTCATTTCCGAAGCGCAGCGTGAAGATGGCAGTGCGCTGCTATCGATAAAAATGCCCGCGCTCGATTTTCAGCGCCTGGCGCTTAGCGAGCAGCTCGACGCCGGCGCGTTATTGCAGCCGAGGTGAGCTGCGGTTTCGGTTGGACGTCATTTCTCGTTACCGAAGTCATTTCTTCAAGTCGCCCGAAAACTTGTTAGACTGCGCGGCGCATTTAATTGGCAAACACACACTTTTGATTTAACCCGGAGAAGGTTATGGCGTGGAACGAGCCGGGAGGCGGCAAACCCAAAGACCCATGGGGTGGTGGCGACCAAGGTCCGCCGGATCTCGATGAGGCGCTGAAGAAATTTCAGCAAAAAATTAACAGCATGTTCGGCGGCGGCAAGTCCGGCAGTGGCGGCAGTTCATCGGTTCCCGGCGGCGGTAATCTGCTGGCGATGATTTTGATCGGCGCCGCGGTGCTGTATTTCCTGTTCGGGTTCTATCAGCTCGATCAGCAGGAGCGCGCGGTGGTGTTGCGCCTCGGTCAATTTAAGGAAGTCGTCAACCCCGGCCTGCATTGGAATTTTCCGTTGATCGATCGTGTCGCCAAGGTCAACGTGACCAAGGTGCAATCTGCCGGTCACCGCTCCGTGATGCTGACGCAGGACGAAAACATCGTCGATATTTCGATTTCGGTGCAGTACCGCGTTGCTGATCCGCAAAGCTATCTGTTGCGCGTGCGCAATCCGGAAGGTGCGCTGGAGCAGGCAATGGAAAGCGCGTTGCGTCATGTGGTCGGTGGCGTGGTGATGGATCAAATCATCACCGAAGGCCGCGAGCAGATCGCGGTCGATGTGCAGGAGCGCCTGCAACAATATCTCGATGCCTATCAGACCGGCATGCTGATCGCGAAGGTAAACGTCGAGGACGCACATGCGCCGTCGCAGGTGCAGGAAGCATTCGATGATGTGACGCGTGCAAAAGAAGATCGCGAGCGCTTGAAGAATGAAGCCGAAGCCTACGCGAACGGCATCATTCCGGAAGCGCGCGGGCGTGCGCAGCGGCAGATCGAAGAAGCCAGTGCTTATCGCGAGCAAGTGGTATCGCGTGCCGAAGGTGAAGCTGCGCGCTTCGAAAAACTGCTGACCGAATATCGCAAAGCGCCCGAGGTTACGCGTCAGCGTCTTTACATCGATGCGATCCAGGGCGTTTTAAATAGCTCGACGAAAGTGCTGGTCGATGTGCAGGGCGGCAACAACATGCTTTATCTGCCGCTCGATAAAATTGTTCCGCAACAAAGCGCGGCGGAATCGACTGCGCCGACCACTGAAATTCAGGTCGAATCGTTGCCGCCGATGCGGCGCGATACGCCTTCACGCGGTCGGGAGGGGCGTTGAAATGAATAACAAATTGATGGTTATTGTCGGCGCTGCCGTGCTGGCGGTGTTTGCACTCGCGAACAGTCTCTACATTATCGATGCGACGCAACGCGGCGTGCTGTTGCGTTTCGGCGAAGTGGTGACGGCGAATATCCCGGTCGGCCTGCATGCGAAATTGCCGTTCGTACATACGGTGCGCAAATTCGATGGTCGCTTGATTACGCTCGATGCGGCACCCGAGCGCTTTCTGACGATCGAGAAAAAGCCGCTCGATGTCGATTTCTATGCGAAATGGCGGATCAGTGACACCTCGCGCTTCTATACCGCCACCAGCGGTGATGAAGCGCGCGCGCAGGCGTTATTAGTACAGCGCGTGAAAACTGGTCTGCGCAATCAGTTCGGCGAGCGTACCGTGCACGAAGTCGTATCCGGCGAGCGCGAGTCGCTGATGGTTGATCTGACCAAGAGCCTTAACGAAATTGCGCAGAAGGAATTCGGTATCGAAGTCGTCGATGTGCGCGTCAAGCGTATCGATCTGCCGTCGCAGGTCAGTCAGTCGGTATTCGATCGGATGAAATCGGAGCGCGAGCGCGAAGCGCGGGAGCATCGCGCCACCGGTCGTGAGCTCGGCGAAAAAATTCGCGCCGCAGCCGATCGCGAAAAAACCATTCTCGAAGCGACCGCCTATCGTGAAGCCGAGCTGGTGCGTGGTGAAGGCGATGCGAAAGCCTCGGCTATTTATGCCGCTGCGTATAAACAAGATCCCGAGTTTTACGCGTTCGTGCGCAGTCTCAACGCATACCGCGAAAGCTTCGGCAAACGCAGCGATCTGCTGGTGCTCGATCCGAAAGGCGATTTCTTCAAGTATCTGAACAATCAGCGCGGCGGCGGGCGTTAGTTCCGGGCCTTATGATATGATCGCGCACCCGGGCTGGTCTCCAGCCCGGGTTTTTTGTGGGCGCAATTTCCTCAAGCGCTGTTTTCCCAAGGCATACGTTCCCGAATGACAATCGATCCGAAGCGGATAGCGAAATCATGACCACCGTCGACCGCTGGTTGCTCCCCGACGGCGTCGAGGAACTGCTGCCCGCGCAAGCCGAGCGCGCGGAAGCGCTGCGCCGCCGCCTGCTCGATCTCTATCGTGGCTGGGGCTATGACCTCGTCATGCCACCGCTGCTCGAATTCACCGATTCGCTGCTGATCGGCCTCGGTTCCGATGTCGATCTGCTGACGTTTAAAGTCACTGACCAGCTCAGTGGCCGCAGCATGGGCATTCGTGCCGATATCACGCCGCAAGTCGCGCGTATGGATGCGCACAGTCTGCGTCGCGAAGGGCCGGTTCGGCTGTGTTATGCCGGCAGCGTGCTGCATACGCGTCCGAAATCGCTGCTCGCATCGCGCTCGCCGATTCAGATCGGCGTTGAGTTTTATGGCGATGCCGGCCTTGCGTCGGATCGCGAAGTCGTACTGCTGATGCTCGAAACATTACGTTGCGCAGGTATCGAAGGCATTACGCTGGATCTCGGTCATGTCGCTATTTACCGCGCGCTAGTGCAGGCTGCGCGACTTAACGATGACGACGAACGCGCGTTGTTCGATGCATTACAGCGCAAGGCCACCGGCGAAATCGCGGCGGTATTGCAACGCTCGGTCGAGGATGCATCGTTGCGGCGCTGGCTCGATGAGTTGAGTCGGTTGCAAAGTGGCTTCGATGTGTTGACGCGGGCCCGTGGGATTTTCACCGGCGCGCCTGCGGATGTGTTGACGGCCATCGACGAGCTGATCGCGATCGCCGAAGCGGTGCGTGCGCGCATGCCCGAGGTCAACCTTTACTTTGATCTCAGCGAATTGCGCGGCTACCACTACCACACCGGTGTGGTATTCGCTGCGCTTGCCGATGGCTGGGGGCAGGCGCTGGCCAACGGCGGGCGCTATGACCATATCGGCGAAGTATTTGGTCGCGCCCGGCCTGCGACTGGCTTCAGCAGCGATCTCAAAGCGTTGGTCGTGTTATCGAGCGGCGAGTTTATTTCGAGCGCAGGCTCGATTCTGGCTCCCGCCGATGATTCGATCGAACTGTGGCACGCCGTACAGACGTTGCGCGCCGCCGGCGAGCGCGTCATCAGTGCTCTACCAGATCAGCCGCGACCCGAAGGGTGCGATCGCGAACTGGTGTTAACCGGCAACAATTGGCAAGTGGTCGCGCTGACTGCTTAAGTGCATGAGCGCATTGATGGCCCTTGGAACGAATACAGCCTCTATCTGTTGAACTCCTTTTTTCGCAATGAGTAATTCGAGTCAGGTGACAATGAACAAAACCGTCGTGGTGTTGGGTACCCAATGGGGTGACGAAGGTAAGGGCAAGATCGTCGATCTGCTCACCGATCAGGCCGAAGCCGTCGTGCGTTTTCAGGGCGGCCATAACGCCGGCCATACGCTGGTGATCGGCGGCAAGAAAACCGTATTGCATCTGATACCGTCGGGCATTCTGCGCGACAACGTGCTGTGCCTGATCGGCAACGGTGTGGTGCTGTCGCCATCGGCATTGCTCGATGAAATGGGCAAGCTCGAAGCCAGCGGCGTGCCGGTGCGCTCGCGTTTGCGCCTCAGTCCTGCGTGTCCGCTGATTCTGCCGTATCACGTTGCGCTCGATCAGGCGCGTGAAGCAGCGAAGGGCAGCGCGAAAATCGGCACAACCGGTCGCGGTATCGGCCCGGCATATGAAGATAAAGTCGCGCGCCGCAGCGTGCGTCTCGGCGATCTGATGTGCCGCGACCGCTTCGCTACAAAGCTGCGTGAGGTGATGGAATATCACAACTTCGTGCTGACGCAGTATTTCAAGGTGTCTGCGGTCGACTACGACAAAGTACTCGACGAATCGCTGCAGATGGCCGAGCAGCTGCGCTCGATGGTGGCCGATGTCACTTCGCTGCTGCACAACTATCGCGAGCAGGGCAAGCGGATCATGTTCGAAGGCGCGCAGGGGTCACTGCTCGATATCGACCACGGTACGTATCCGTTTGTCACGTCGTCGAACACCACCGCTGGCGGCACTGCGACCGGTTCCGGCTTTGGCCCGCTCTACCTGGATTATGTCCTCGGCATCACCAAGGCCTATACGACGCGTGTTGGCTCGGGGCCGTTTCCGACCGAGTTGTTCGACGATGTCGGCAAACATCTTTCGTCGAAGGGCAACGAATTCGGCGCCACCACCGGCCGCGCGCGCCGCTGTGGCTGGTTCGATGCGATGGCATTGCGGCAGGCAGTACGCATCAACAGCGTGTCGGGTCTGTGTCTGACCAAGCTCGACGTACTCGATGGTCTCGATGAAGTAAAAATCTGCATCGGCTATACCGATCGCCAGGGGCAGGCAGTGCCGCTGCCCATCGATGCGGAAGATTACGAAGGTCTGGTGCCGGTCTACGAAACGGTTCCTGGCTGGAAGGAAAGCACGCTCGGTGTTCAACAACTCGATCAATTGCCGGCGAATGCGCGCGCTTACATTCAGCGTCTGGAAACGGTCGTCGGTGCGCCGATCGATATCATTTCCACCGGCCCCGATCGCGTCGAAACGATCATCCTGCGTCATCCATTTGCCTGATAGCACGCTGCTTTCATTTCCCTTCCATAGAATTCAAATCGCCGCGCTCGCGCGTGGCGATTTGAATTTTTCATGTACGTATTTTCCGAAGTGCCTCCGCCGTAGCGCGTAAATCCGCGCCCGCAATAAAAATTCCATTATCAATCTCGCCTTGAAACAACCCGGTTATGAACTAGATTAAAGCGACCGGTCGCTATGGCGCCGGAAGCCTGTTGCTCGATGAATTAATACCGCTGAGTAGCGATTCAATAGTTATTAAAAACCAATAAATGCCGCTCGATGGTTTGCAGCGGTGGTTTCTCGCGAGAAGGTGACCCCGGATGAATTCGCAATCCACGTGGCTTTATGTGGCAGCGCCTGTAGCACTCGCCATTGTTGGCGCTTTTGTCGTATTCGGCTTTGGCTGGCAATTCGCGGTGAGCGCCGCGGTGTTGGCTGCCGCTGCATTCGTCAGTCAATTTCTGCTGGGCGCTCGCATTAGCGCATCGATCGAACACGCCGCCGCAACCGCGCGCGAGCAGGCCGAGCGCGAGTTTCGCGCGGGCGCGGAGCCGTTCGTCGATAGCGTGCAGGCATTCAGCCATGAAGTCGTGCCGGTCTGGCAGCGCCAAATCGAATTGAGCCGCTCGCAGATGGAAGAGGCGATAACGATGCTTACGGCGCAGTTCGCCGGCATCGTCGAGAAGCTCGAAGGCGCGGTGGCGGCTTCCGAATCCGCCGCCGGCGAATTGGAAGGCGGCAGCGGCACGGTATCCGTATTCGCGCGCTGCGATGCGCAATTGAGCGAAGTGGTCGCATCGCTGAAATTGGCGATGGACAACAAGCAGGCAATGTTCGCCGAAGTAAGCGGCTTGCTCGACTTCATCGGCGAGCTGAAGCAGATGGCGGTCGATGTCGCCGGTATCGCCGATCAAACCAATCTGCTCGCGCTGAACGCGGCAATCGAAGCAGCGCGCGCCGGCGAAGTCGGCCGTGGTTTCGCCGTCGTTGCTGACGAGGTGCGCAAACTGTCGAACCTGTCGAAAGAAACCGGCACACGCATCAGCGCAAAAGTTGAAACCATTTCGAACGCGATCAGCACCGCAGTGCGCGCCGCCGATCAAACCGCATCGAACGAAGCGCAATCGGTAACGCGTTCCGAGCAGGCTATTGAAGCGGTGCTGTGCGATTTCCGCGAAGTCACCGAAGCGCTATCCGATTCGAGCGATATTTTGCGTTCGCAAAGCGGCGGCATTAAAGACGAAATTGCCGATGCGATGGTGCAGCTGCAATTTCAGGATCGCGTCAGCCAAGTGCTGTGTCACGTGCGCGATCACATCGGTTCGTTGCCGAATCATTTCGATGAAAGCTGCCGCGCCGTACTTAACGGCGGAAATTTCGAGCCGATCGATACACGCCTGCTGCTCGAAGAATTGCAGCGCACTTATGCAATGGCGGAAGAGCGCTCCGCACACACCGGTTATTCAGGCAGGGCAGCACAAACACAAGATGACGAAATTACCTTCTTCTGAGTTTTGTATTCTCAAACGCAGGCGACTGCATGGATGCAGGAGGTAGAGCAACGCAGGAGCAGTGCCGAATGCGCTTTATGCGGCTTCAGCCGCGTAGATCGACTACATCACGAAGATGTAGCCGATCGCTAGGTTATTAACGGGTTTAGGAGTTTTCTGAAATGGCAAAAACAATTCTCATCGTTGACGATTCCGCATCGCTGCGTCAGGTCGTCGCCATCGCGCTGAAAGGCGCGGGCTACGATGTGATCGAAGCCTGCGATGGCGTTGATGCGCTGAGCAAGCTGAATGGCCAGAAAGTACATTTGATTATCAGCGACGTGAATATGCCGAATATGGATGGCATCACGCTGGTGAAAGAAGTGAAGAAATTAGCGAGCTATAAATTCACACCGATCATCATGCTCACCACCGAAAGTCAGGAAGGCAAAAAACAGGAAGGCCAAGCCGCCGGCGCGAAAGCGTGGGTCGTCAAACCGTTCAAGCCCGAACAGATGCTTGCTGCGGTTTCAAAATTGATATTGCCGTAATCGGCACGAGGCAATTGCGATGGGTGCGGCCAAGAAAAAAGCGAGTACCAAATTTGTCGTCGAAGGCGAGCTGACGATTTACACGGCTGCCGAAACCAGAGAGAAATTTGCCGCGTTACTCCAGACCGAACAGCCGATTGAAATCGATTTGTCGCAGGTCAGCGAAATAGATACCGCCGGTTTGCAATTGCTGTTGCTTGCTCGCCGCGAGGCATCAGCTCGCGAAAAAACGCTGACCTTCACCGATCCAAGCGCAGCGGTGCAGAGCTGCTGGCAATTATGTAATTTCGAAACTGCGCATGTCGCACCGGCGCAGATTATTTCCGCTGGTGGCAACGACGACGCGACCTCCGCGTGATTGGATTTTTTTATGAATCTTGATGCTGCGCTGCAAACATTTCTGATCGAAAGCCGCGAATTGCTCGAAGGCATGGAGAGTGCGCTGCTGCAAACCGAACAGCAGGCCGCCGATGTCGACACGATCAACGCGATTTTTCGCGCCGCGCATACGATTAAAGGCTCGGCGGGATTGTTCGGGCTCGACGACATTGTTGCATTCACGCATGTCGTCGAAAGTGTGCTCGACAAAGTACGGAGCAACGAGCTCGAACTCAATAGCGATCTAGCCGGGCTGTTTCTTGAAAGCTGCGATCAGATTAGCGCGCTGGTCGAAAAAATCGGCGGCGGTAATGACGCGCTCGATCCGCAATTAGCGAGCACTGGCGCTGCGTTAATCGATCGGCTGAATGTTTATCTCGGCGTTGCGCCTGCTCCTGTTGTCGCAGCTGATGCGCCGAGCGCAACCGCCGTTGAAGCGACCAGCGACACCGGCAGTGAAATCGTTGCCGAAACCGATAATTGGCATATTTCGTTACGCTTCGGCCCCGATGTATTTCGCAACGGCATGGACCCGCTCGCGTTCCTGCGTTATTTGCAAACACTGGGTGAAATCGTTGCGATCCAAACGCTGGCGGAACTGCCGGCGTTCGATCAATTTGATGCAGAGTCTTGCTACACCGGCTTTGAAATTGCGTTCAACAGCGAAGCCGATAAAGCGACGATCGAAGGCGTATTCGAATTCGTGCGCGAAGATGCACGCATCAATATTCTGTCACCGCGCAGTCGCATCGTCGATTACGTCGAACTGATCCGCGCATTGCCCGAAGAAGAAATGCGGCTCGGTGAAATTCTGCTGCAATGCGGGACACTGACGCAGCAGGAGTTGGATCACGGGCTCAGCGCGCAAGCCGCCATTGCCGACGAAGTATCGTTGCCGCTCGGCTCGATTCTTGTCGACAACGGCAGCGTGCAACCCGCTGTGGTCGAAGCGGCTGTCGAAAAACAGCAGCAAGTCAAAGAAGCGAAAACGAAACAGCAACGCCTGATTCGCGTCGATGCCGACAAGCTCGATCAGTTAATCAATTTGATCGGTGAGCTGGTTATCGGTGCGGCCGGCAATAAATTGCTCGCACAGCGCTCTGGCATCGCCGAGATGCTCGAATCGAGCGAAACCATCGGTCAATTGATCGAGGAAGTGCGCGATTCCGCGCTGTCGCTGCGAATGGTGCAAATCGGCGAGACGTTCTCGCGCTTCCCGCGTGTTGTGCGCGATGTCAGCAAAGAACTCGGCAAAGATATTGCGCTGATCGTCAACGGCGCCGAAACTGAACTCGATAAAACCGTTGTGGAAAAAATTGGCGATCCATTGATGCACCTCGTGCGCAATTCGATGGATCACGGTATCGAAAAAGCGGAAGTGCGCGCCGAGCGTGGCAAGCCGTTGCAGGGCACGATTCAATTAAATGCGTATCACGATTCGGGCAGCATCGTTATCGAAGTGGTCGACGACGGCGGCGGTTTGAACAAAGACCGGATTCTTGCGAAAGCCATCGAAAAAGGTCTTGTGCAACCGGGTCAAATGTTGCCCGATGCCGATATTTATAAATTGATTTTCGCGGCCGGATTTTCGACCGCGGAACAAGTAACGAATCTATCGGGCCGCGGCGTCGGCATGGATGTGGTTCGGCAGAATATCGAAGCGTTGCGCGGCACTATTTCGATCGACAGCGAAATGGGCGTGGGTTCGACGATGCGTATTCGTCTGCCGCTCACGCTTGCGATCATCGATGGCTTCCTGGTGCAGGTGAACAAATCGGCATTCGTGATTCCGCTCGACATGGTAGTCGAGTGCATCGAATTAAGCGCCGACGATCGTTTGCACGAAGCCAATCGCAATTACATCAATTTACGCGGCGAAGTACTGCCGTATATCCGGTTGCGCGATGTGTTCGACATCGAAGGGCACAGCGACGGCCGCGAAAATATCGTTGTCGTGCAGTATGCCGGAGTCAAAGCCGGTGTTGTGGTCGATGGTCTGCTCGGTGAATTCCAGACAGTCATCAAACCACTCGGAAAAATCTTCAGCCACATTCGCGGCATTGGCGGCTCGACGATTCTCGGCAGCGGCGAAGTCGCGCTGATTATCGATGTGGCAGGCCTCGTCGAACAGGTACAGGCGCGTGAACCACAGCCGCTGCAAATGATCAGCGAATAAGTTTTTAGTGTTTTGACTATTCAGTGGTTTAAACACGTAGTTTTTAAAAGATTTAGGGTTTTAAAAAATTTTGGGTTTCTAAATTGCGACGATTCGCACTGGAGCAGCAAATGATCAAAAACATGAAAATTGGCGTACGCATGGGGCTGGGTTTCGCGCTCGTGCTCGTCGTACTGCTCGCGACGTTGGCAGTGGCGGCATTGCGCATGGGCCAGTTGAACGCTGGCATTCAAAAGGTCGTCGATGACCAGTTCCCGAAAACGGTGATTGAAAATGAAATCATCAATCTGGTGAACGCAAACGCGCTGAACACGCGTGATTTTTTGTCTGTCAGCGAAGCCGCTTCGCAGAAAGAAATTCAAGCGAAGATGGCTGAGACCTCCGAAAAAATTTCCGAGGATTTCACCAAGCTCGAAACGTTGCTTACCTCTGACGATGAGAAATTGATGCTGGGCAGTGCCACGGATTCCCGCAAAGAGTATTCCGACACGCGAGCCAAAGTGATGAAGCTTGCCGCCGACGGCAAGCGCACGGAAGCGGAAAAAATGCTTGAAACGGATCTGCGCTCGGCTCAAGCCACCTACATCAACGCTGTTCAGGATTTGATTCAGTTTCAGACCGATTCGGTAGATGAAGCCGGTAAAAACGCACTCGCGCTGTACGAAACCACGCGCAAGATTCTCGCGGGTCTGGCGTTGG
>CBFHCK010000016.1:0-16305 GCA_965653955.1 uncultured Spongiibacteraceae bacterium | reverse complement strand
GTCGAAGGCGCGAACACTGCCTGGGTGCTGACATCGACTGCGCTCGTTCTGTTTATGACGCTTCCCGGCCTGGCGTTATTTTATGCAGGGCTTGTGCGCAGCAAGAACGTACTGAGCGTAATGATGCAATGCTTTGCCATCGCATGTTTGGCGTCGATGCTGTGGTTTGTGCTGGGGTACAGTCTGGCGTTTACCGAGGGCAATGCCTTCATCGGCGATCTAAGCAAAGGTTTGCTGGCGGGTGTAACAATAAACAGCACCACCGGTACTCTCCCCGAGACGGTGTTCCTGATGTTCCAGATGACGTTCGCGATTATTACGCCGGCACTGGTGATCGGCGGTTTTGCCGAGCGCATCAAGTTTTCTGCCGTATTGTGGTTCTCCGCACTTTGGCTGATTGCGGTGTATTTCCCGATTACCCATTGGGTGTGGGGCGGCGGCTGGCTGGCTAAGATGGGTCTGCTCGATTTCGCCGGCGGCACCGTGGTGCATATCACTGCCGGTGTCGCGGCATTGGTCGGCGCGTTAGTGTTGGGTCCACGTCGCGGCTTTGGCGACACGGCAATGCCACCGCATAACATGACGATGACAGTGACCGGCGCCGGCATGCTCTGGGTCGGCTGGTATGGATTTAATGCCGGAAGTGCGCTCGCCGCCGATGGCAACGCTGGCATGGCGATGTTGGTGACCCATCTGTCGGCAGCGGCAGGGGCATTCACGTGGTTGTGCATCGAATGGGTGAAATTCGGCAAGCCCAGCATGTTGGGTGCGGTCACCGGTTTAATTGCCGGCCTCGGTACGATCACACCGGCATCCGGTTACGTTGGGCCCGCAGGAGCGCTCGTTATCGGCATCAGCGCCGGAGCGATCTGCTTCTTTGCAACCCTCGGCATCAAGCGCGTTTTGAAGATCGACGATTCGCTCGATGTGTTTCCGGTGCACGGGGTTGGCGGCATTCTCGGAACATTTCTGGCGGGGATTTTCGCGTCGCCGAATCTCGGAATTTTTAGCGGGCGCGGATTTGCCGCCGGGATCGAATCGATGGGTTCTCAGGTGTTGGTGCAGTTGGCCGGCATCAGCGCCACGCTCGTGTATACGCTGATCGCGAGCTTCATCATTTATAAACTGATCGATGTCACCATCGGCTTACGGGTTACATCCGATGAGGAAACCGAAGGGCTCGATATCGTTCTGCACAACGAAAGCGGCTACGATTTACGCTGATCCATTCAGCGGTTAAACCATGCAGCATTTCGTGTTGTACGG
This sequence comes from uncultured Spongiibacteraceae bacterium, assembly GCA_965653955.1. Taxonomy (GTDB): domain Bacteria; phylum Pseudomonadota; class Gammaproteobacteria; order Pseudomonadales; family CAMLJR01; genus CAMLJR01. The sequence goes on along the minus strand of CBFHCK010000016.1, from coordinate 15,039 downwards.
CACCCTCGGCTGCCACTTGTGTGAGCAGGCCGAGGCGCTGCTGGCGCCATTGCTCGATGACCAAAAGCATTGCATCGAATGCGTCGACATCAGCGAGGACGACGAGCTGATGTCGCGTTACGCATTGACGATTCCGGTGCTGAGGCGCATGAGCGACAGAGCGGAGTTGATGTGGCCCTTCGAGGCCGCGCGGGCAGGGGCGTTTCTAAACTCGATCAGTTGAGCAGTTGCAGGTTTTCGTCGGCCCAATTCAGGCTGTCGAGATATGCTTGTTGAACTCCCTGCGCATCCAATCCCAACGTCTGCAACTGCTGCCAATCGATGGCATCGAATTCGGCGCGCTCGTAGGCCAGTGCGACCTTCAGCAATAACCCATTACTGCCTTGCTGCTCAACGAGCGCCTCACGCATATCGCGCGGAACAGCGATGCTATCCAATATTTCGGCGAGCTCTATGCCGAGAAAGGCATCGAGCGTCGAGAGCAAACCAATCGTGAATTGACTGTCGCCTTGCAGACCGCTCGCCGCCGCGCGTTCGGCCAGCAACTGACCAAACCGGGCGCGCACCAGCGTGGTGGTGAAGAGCGCCGCGGGTTTGTTTTCAAGCTTGCCGAGCGACAGCAAGTGAACCCAGCTGCGAATCTTATCGATGCCGAGAAATGTCAGTGCCTGACGGATGGAGGTGATTTCGCGGCGTTGCTGAAAGAGTGCGGAGTTCACCAGCCGCAGCATTTTTAATGTCAGCACCGAATCGGTTTGAATGACTTGCTCGATTTCCTGGAATTCCACATCGGGGCGGCGCAGCGTGGAAATCAGCTGCAACACGGTGCGTTGGTCGCTTTTCAGCACCCGTCCTTTGACCACCTGCGGGCGTGCCAGGAAATAGCCTTGAAACAACTTGAAGCCAAGCTGTTTGCAGACCTCGAACATTTCCTGGGTTTCGACTTTTTCCGCCAGCAGCACGACATCGTATGGACGCAAACGCTCCAGCAGCGCGCGCACGTCATCCAGCGAATTCTCCAACACGTCGACCTTGACCAGGTCGGCGAGCGCGATCAGCTCATCGTGACCTTCGCAATACACGTAATCGTCGAGCGCGATCGTGTAACCACTCGCTTTAAGGCTGCGCAGCGCGGCGATGGTCGCATCATCGATCGTGATATTTTCGAGCACCTCCACCACCAATTGACTCGGATCGATCGGCGGTGGATTGTCGAGCAGATTACGGGTGAAGTTCACGAAAGCCGGTTTGCCTTCGAGAATTTCCTCGACGGGCAAGGCAGTAAATGCGTTTATTAATACCGTCGATGTAGCGTGGTCGCCGTCGATAAAGTTGGCGCCATCGTCCTGGTGCGCGCGAAACAGCAGCTCGTAGGCATGCACACGCAAACGCGTGTCGTAGATTGCTTGCCGTGCGAGAAGAGTACTGCTGGTCATCACTGCGCTTATTTTTAAAATGTGAATAAAACCTTAGTGGATTTATTATCCGCTGCAAGGAAATTCGAGTAAGTTTCGAAAATATCACGCCGGTCGCCGAGTTATTGACCAGCTGCATGTGGCGCTATTGTGGGTTCGACGTTCAGTTTGCGACAACCGTTATTTGATATTCCAAATATTCGATTTTTTTAAAAAAAGAAGGTGTTTTTGTTATGTCGCTGAAAGTGACCCAGCTCGCTATTTACCCGGTGAAATCATTGGGCATGATCTCGTTACCCACTGTGGTGATCGATGAATTCGGTCCGGCAGCGGATCGGAGATTTATGGTTGCCGATAGCAGTGGAAAATTCCTGACACAGCGCGAATATCCGAAAATGTGCCTGGTAAACGTTATTGCGAGTGAGCATGGATTCGAATTATCGGCGCCATCGATGCCGCCGCTAGAAATCGAGCCTAACTCTGGGCATACGGCTGCGTGCGTCAATTTATGGGGCGATAGTGTCGAAACGCGCGATATGGGCGATCAGGCAGCGAATTGGTTTTCGCGTTATCTCGGTATCGACGCGCGTTTGCACTACATGCCGGACGACAGTATCAGGCAGGTGGACATGAATTATGGAAAGAGCGGCGATCGCGTGTCTTTTACCGACGGATTTCCGATCTTACTGATTACGGAAGCATCGTTGCGCGAATTTAACAGCGCCTTGGTGGAGCCGGTTGGCGCCGACCGATTTCGCCCGAATATTGTGATCGACGGCGATGTGCCGTACGCGGAGGACACTTGGAAGCGGCTACGTATTGGCGCGCTCGAATTCGATGTCGTGAAACCGTGTTCGCGCTGTGTGATTCCGTCGATCGATCCGCGCACTGCACGGAAGCAGCCGGAAGTCGTGCAAGCGCTGGCGAAAACGCGTCGTCGCGGCAACGCAGTTTATTTCGGCCAGAATCTGATTCATCGCAGTATCGGCGCCATTCATGTCGGCGATACGGTTGTTGTCGTGGAATGATTAGACGGGTTTATTCGAATCATTCCATTTCTCGATTGAGTCGCAACACTCAGTGCGCGTTTTTGGAATTCTCGGCAAGCGCGGCACTGCTGTTGCCGATTTGTTTTTCCGATTCTTTTAACAGCGGCGTCGGTTGTCCCAAGCGTTGGCCGTAAATGACCGCGAATGCCAGCACGTTTTGAACATATTCGCGTGTTTCCCGATACGGCAGCACTTCGATCCATACATCCGCTGGCAGCGCCTCGGTTTGGTTGTTTACCCATTTGCTGATTCGCGACGGCCCCGCGTTATAAGCCGCCGTTGCGAGCACCCGATTACCCGAATAGCGATCGAACAAGCCGCGTAAATAGACGCTACCGAGCCGGATATTCGTATCCGGTTGTACGAGATCATTGGTGCTGATCGTTATGCGTTCGCCGCGCGCGACTTGGCGCGCCGTATCCGGCATTAATTGCATCAATCCCATTGCACCTACCGAAGAACGTGCATCGGCGATGAATGCGCTTTCCTGTCGCGTTATCGCAAATAACCATTGCAATGGCAGTGCGGTTTTTTTCGCGGCCAGTTGCATGTCGTCGCGATAACCGATCGGAAAGCGCAGCCGCAAATCGTTGGCAATGCCGCCCTGATTTGCACTGCGAATACTTTGATCATGCCAGTCCCATTGCGCAGCGAGTAATGCTGCGCTTTGTTTTTCCGCCGCGCTCAGCGTGCGCATCGCGTACATCCACTCGCGACGTGCGTTGGCTTTTTCGCTCAGCAAATAAAATTCGCGAGCGCGGGCAATGGCTGGATATTGCAGCAGTGTATCGGGTGCGATGGATGCGGTAGTGCGCTGATCGTTCAACTGATACGGCGTTTTCAATAAATCGGCGGCGAGAAAACCGTAATAACTGCGTTCGCGAGCGAGTAATGAAAATAATTCCTGCGCCTGCTTTTGTTTTTCGGAATTATCTTGCTGTGCCGCCAGCGCACGAGCCCGCCAATATTGCCAACGCGAGGTTTGCGCAAGCTCGCTCGGCAATTGCGCCACCCAGCTTTCGATTTGCGACCAGTTGCCGTCGCGCAGCGCGAGGCGTGCACGCCATTCCGCTAAATAGACGTCCTCGCCGTTCGGATCGTATTGCATCAACCACGGCAGCGCATCGAAGCCGAGCTGGGCGATTTGCCAGCGGCCGATTTCCTTGCGCACCTCGGTGTTATCGGAAGCTGTCAGTGAACCCGCATGACTGATTTGCTGCCATTGCGCGGTGGTCGCCACTGGATCGCGACGGGCGAGCGTTTTTAGCGCTAATGCGATGACACTGCTCGCTTCGGGTTGCTGCACAATTTGCGGTAATAAATCGTTGAGCTTGTCCGGATCGCGAGACAACATCAGCGCGTATTCGGCCTGCATTTTGTAGGGCTCGCGAATTACGTTCGCCAACGTGCGTGCAACAGATTCCTGTTTGCGCTCGATGGCCAGCAACAGACGTCTCCACACCATGGCTTCGATGCGCTGATCACTGTCGAGCCAGCGCTGTAATGGCGCATCGCATTCATCGGGCAGATCCGGTGTGAGCCACAGCTTGCCGGTTTCCTGCAGAGCGATGTCTGGCTGATTGTTTCGATATAGCGCTTCGATATTCCAGCACTGCTGCAATTTGCTGGCATCGGTGGGGCGAAAATAATTCAGGTAATCGCGCCATCGGCCATTGCGAGCAAGCTGTTGCAACCACTGATTACGCAATTGATCGGCCATCACGCTGTTGTCGTAGCGCGTTAAAAAATTATCGATGGCGGCATTGCTTTGTATATCGAGGGTGTTTATCAACTGCTGCAGTTGCAAATACGGATACAGCGGATAGTCCTGTAACGCGGAAAGTCCTGCGGCGGCCGCATCGTTTTGTTTGCGTTGCAATAGCTCGCGCGTCTGCAGAAACAAGGTGCGCTGTGTCTGTAACACGGCAGCGTCGTCGCTCGCTTCGATCGAGTGGGCGAAACAGGGCGTCAGCAGTAACGCAAGCGAAATCGGCAGCAATGCAGATGAGATCGACAAGCGCTTCAATAAAGGAATTACACGGTTTTTAATCACAATTCAGTTTTCAAATCGCTATTGGATTCAGTACAAGTTGTTCAGCACGACGGCCGCGTTGATTCAATGACAACGGCCACGAGTGGATGCGTTAAAATGCGCGCCCGTCAATGGCGGCGCTTGTGAGTTTACCCAATTAAAACTGCGCAGCCCATTCGTTTGGAGTTCACCTTGTCCTTATTGCGTCTTAACCGCGTTTCGCTCCATTACGGCGAACAAACGTTGCTCGACGGTGTCGATCTCCAAATCGATAGCGGCGAGCGCGTGTGTCTGGTCGGGCGCAATGGCGTCGGCAAATCGACTTTTCTGCGTGTGTTGCAAGGCGAAATAAAACCCGACAGCGGCGATTGCTGGCAGCAACCCGAGCTACGTATTGCTCGGCTCGAGCTAGAGCCGCGAGTCAATCCGGGGCGCACTGTCTATGAGGAAGTGGCGTCGGGGCTCGCGCATGTCGCCCATTTACTTACCGAATATCATCGCTTGTCGTCGGCTTTACATGGCGATGCAGAGTTGAGCGAGCTGGAATCGCTGCAACATCAGCTCGACGGTGTCGATGCCTGGAGCTTTCAGCAACGTATCGATACGGTCCTGAGCCGGCTGGCTTTGCCCCCGGAGCAGACGCTCGATACATTGTCCGGCGGTTGGCTGCGGCGTGTTGCGTTGGCGCGGGCGTTAGTTGTCGATCCCGAGTTGCTGCTGCTCGACGAACCGACTAACCATCTCGATATCAGCACGATCGAATGGCTGGAAAATCAACTGGCCGATTTTTCCGGTGCTGTGTTGTTCATCACTCACGATCGCGCGTTAGCGCGGCGCTTGGCGACACGCTATATCGAATTAGATCGCGGCCATCTTTTCAGCTATGTCGGCAATCACGAAGCATTTCTCGAACAACGCGAACAGCGTTTGGAGATCGAAGCGCGCGAGCAGGCGCTGTTCGATAAAAATCTGGCGGGCGAAGAGCGCTGGATTCGCCAAGGTATCAAGGCGCGGCGCACGCGCAATGAAGGCCGCGTGCGCGCGTTGAAAAAACTGCGCGAAGTGCGTTCGCAACGCCGCACGAAAATCGGGAATGCGCAGTTTGGTCTCGATGCGGCGGAACGCTCGGGAAAATTAGTGGCGGAGCTGAATGGCGTCCGTTATTCGATTGGCGACAAAACGCTGATCGATAATCTCGATCTCACCGTTCAGCGCGGCGATCGGATCGGATTGATCGGGCCGAACGGCATCGGCAAATCGACGTTGCTGCAATTGATTCTCGGCGAGTTGGAACCGAGCGAGGGACTTGTTCGTCGCGGCGAGCGTTTGCAAATCGCGTATTTCGATCAGTTGCGCAACCGTTTCGATGCCGATGCCACCCTGATCGATATTGTCGGTCACGGTCGCGACTTCATCGACATCAACGGTCAGCGCCGCCACATCATCAGTTATCTCGAAGATTTTCTATTTCGCCCGGATCAGGCGCGACGCTCGGCGAATTATTTATCCGGCGGCGAGCGAGCGCGGCTGCAGCTCGCGCGTTTATTCAGTATGCCGATCAACGTGCTGGTGCTCGACGAACCCACCAACGATCTCGACGTCGAAAGTCTGGAGTTGCTCGAACAATTGCTGCTGGATTTCGATGGCACCATTTTGCTCGTCAGCCATGATCGCGAGTTTCTCGATAATGTGGTGACGAGCTGTCTGGTGTTTGAGGGTGAGGGCAAAATCAATGAATACGTCGGCGGTTATAGCGACTGGCTGCGTCAGCGCAACACGGCGCAACCTAAACCGAATGCGCGCAAAACCGATAATTCAGCTGCGCCGGAGCCGGCAGCCGATGTCAAAAAAGCCAACAAACTTTCGTATAAATTGCAGCGCGAACTCGACACGCTGCCCGCGCGTATCGAAGAACTGGAAAATGCAGTGGCGAGCTTGAATGCGGAAATCGGCGCCGGCGATTTTTACCAGCGCGATCATGCAGCGGCGATGGCGAAGCTCGAAGAATTGAATCGCACGCAAGCGCAGTTGGATGCGTGCTTTCAACGTTGGATCGAATTGTCCGAAGGGTAAATGGATTAATCGCCGACCCGCATTGCCAGCACATCGCATTTAGCTCCGTGCAATACGCCATTGGCGGTCGAGCCCAGTAACAGCGCGAAGCCGTGACGGCCATGGCTGCCGACGATGATCAAATCGGCCCGCAACGTTGCGGCGAGCAGATGAATTTCGTTTTCCGGGCGGCCCAGGGCAATGTGCAGGCGTTCGGGTGAAATTTGCAGACGTTTGCACAGCGCATCCAATTGCGCCTCGGCTTGCTGCTGAATTTCGTCCTGGATGGTCGAAAAATCGATGGGGATATCGCCGCCATAAGCGAAACTCAGCGGCTCGATAACATGAACAATGTGGAGTTGTGCGTTATTAACAGTGGCGAGTCGTGCCGCTTTGGCGGCAATCAGCGCGGCTTCTTCGGATAAATCGACCGCTACCAGAATAATGTTGTAGTCGCCCATGGCAGTGCTCCAAAGTTAACGTTATGCGTATGCGACATACTCTAACCACGGACGACGATGATGCAAAGCAGTAGCTTCCGACAAGAGGGAATTCAATGACCTTTATCATTGCCGCAGTGGCGATTCTGGTAATTATCGGTTCGGTGATGTGGCTGAAGCCATCGCCGACGCAACGCCGACAAACGCAGATGCGTCTGCTCGCGCGAGAACTCGGGCTCGATGTTCGGTTGAGTGCGCTACCGCAAACGCGGCGTGCGCGGGTACGACAGGAGCGGCCCGAACAGGGTGTGGTTTATCGGTGGCTGCAATTCGGCGAGAACAAAAATGGATTAACTCGAGACTATCTCTGGTGCCGAGACGATGCTAATTCCGCGTGGGAAAGCGAATCTGCCGATGGCTTGTCGCCATCGCTGCGGGTAAAGATAGAAGCGATATTTACCGAGCTGCCGGCGGATGCGAGGGCGGTCGAACTGGCACCGCACGGACCGGGCATTTATTGGATGGAACGCGGTGGCGAAGACGCTGTGCGTGGCGTGCAGCAATTGCTGCATCGCCTGCAGCAGTCGTTACTGGAAGAACGATTTTGATTTGTCGCGATCGACATCCATGGCGCCGCTGATCCGATCCGTAGTGGTCAGCGAATCGCTGGCCCGGCGCAACTGAAGTCGCAGATCGAGACCGCGCTGCGCTTGTTTCAACCCCGTAATCATTTCCGATAGTTGCTCATAACCGAGCTGGCCGCGCTTTTCGAGTCCGTGCAGAACGCGCGCTGCCTCGGTCAGATGCAGTTGCGCCTCGATCAGCTCAGCCTCGGGAAACTCGGCGGCAGTACTACTCGCGCTCGCGGCTACGGATACTGGATTTTTACCGAGTCCCGCCAGTAGCTCTTCGCATTCGCGCCGGGCCGTGGTGGCAGCGGGCGCAGTCGGGTCGAGGTCCAGCGAGCGCTTTACCACTCGCAATGCTTCCTCCAAAAGCGCTCGCGCAACCGCGTTTTGGCGGGTGTGAACCTGGCTCGCGAGGGCAACCTTAAATAGATGGTCGACACGGCGCAGCAGGACGGCTGCGTCTTTCTGTTGCGTCAACCGGTGTTGACGGCGATGAACACCGTACGCCACCAAAGCCAGCGCGAACAGAACGAGCGCCGTGGTGGCGAGCAAAACAGCAGTAAAAACCATCAGATACTGTCCCGGAAATAAAGATAAGAAGCAGCCTGAGTGTAGCAGCGGTTAGCTAGGTGTCATTTCACAGATGCGTGAATAGACCGTGCCGTAGAGCAAGGGTTTCGCAGATTGCGGGAATTGGTCGCGACTTGACCGACCGAATCTTCAAACGTATATATGTCGCCTCTTTTCGGGCGGGTCGCCCGTATTTCTGTTCGTTAGAAGGGTCGCAATGGGAAAATCACTGGTCATCGTTGAGTCGCCGGCAAAGGCCAAGACCATCAATAAATATCTCGGCAAAGACTTCATCGTTAAATCCAGTATCGGCCATATTCGCGATCTGCCGACCAGCGGCCAGACGAAGGAAGTCGATCCGAAGGAGCGTGCCAAGGCAGCTGCCATCACCCGCAAGCTGAGTGCCGACGAGAAAGAAGCGCACCGCGAACGCAAGTCGCGCGAGCAGCTCGTTGCGCGGATGGGCATTGACCCCGAACATGGCTGGAAGGCGCAGTACGAAATTCTTCCGGGCAAGGAAAAGGTTGTCGCGGAACTACGCAAGCTCGCCGCCGAAGCCGATCACGTCTATCTCGCGACCGACTTGGATCGCGAAGGGGAGGCGATCGCCTGGCACCTGAGGGAAGCGATCGGCGGTGATAAAAGCCGTTACCGCCGCGTCGTTTTCAACGAAATTACCAAGAACGCCATTACCGAAGCCTTCAAGAGCCCGGGTACGGTCGATGACAACCGCGTCAACGCCCAGCAGGCTCGGCGTTTTCTCGATCGCGTCGTCGGTTACATGGTGTCGCCGCTGTTGTGGGCGAAAATTGCGCGCGGCTTGTCGGCTGGCCGCGTGCAATCCGTCGCGGTGCGATTGATCGTCGAGCGCGAGCGGGAAATCCGCGCCTTCGTGCCGGAAGAATACTGGCTGGTGCATGCCCTGACTGAAGGCAACATAGGGCAAGGCAAAGCCGGCGAGTTGCGCCTTGAAGTGAAAAAGCAGGGCGACCAGAACTTCCGCCCAACCAACGAAGCCGATACCCAGGCGGCGGTCGAGCTACTGAAAAAGCAGACATTCATCGTCAGTCAGCGCGAAGACAAACCGACGCAGACTAAACCCAATGCACCTTTTATAACCTCTACCTTGCAGCAGGCGGCAAGCACGCGGCTGGGCTTCGGCGTCAAGAAAACCATGATGATGGCGCAGCGCTTGTACGAAGCCGGCTACATCACCTACATGCGTACCGATTCGACCAATCTCAGCAACGATGCAGTCGCCGCCTGCCGCGATTACATCGCCGATAACTTCGGCAAGAAATATCTGCCTGAACAACCGCTTCGTTACAGCAGCAAAGAAGGCGCGCAAGAGGCGCACGAGGCCATTCGTCCGTCGGACGTCACGCTGAAATCGTCGCAATTACAGAACATGGAGCGCGATGCCGAGCGTCTGTACGAACTGATCTGGCGGCAATTCGTCGCCTGTCAGATGACACCGGCCGAATTCACCAGCACGTCGATCGTCGTGCAGGCCGGTACCTTCGAGCTGCGCGCGCGCGGTCGCGTGATTCGTTTCGATGGCTTCACCAAAGTGCTGCCGCTACAGGCAAAAAAAGACGAAGACGTGATGCTGCCGGACATCAAGCAGGGCGAAACGCTGAAACTGCTCAAGCTCGATCCGAGCCAGCATTTCACCAAGCCGTCGCCCCGTTACAGCGAAGCATCGCTGGTCAAGGAATTGGAGAAGCGCGGCATCGGGCGCCCGTCGACGTACGCTGCGATCATTTCGACGATTCAGGAACGCGGTTATGTGCGCGTCGAAAACAAGCGTTTTCACGCCGAAAAAATGGGCGATATCGTTACCGAACGATTGGTTGAAAGCTTCACCGAGCTGCTCGATTACGGCTTCACCGCGAACATGGAGGAATCGCTCGATGAAGTAGCGACAGGCCAGCTCGAATGGAAAAAGCTGCTCGACAATTTTTATAAGGATTTTCGCAAGAAGCTCAGCGCTGCCGAGAAAGAAAAAGGCATGCGCGAGAATGCGCCGACGGATACCGATATCGCATGTCCGCAGTGCGGCCGGCCGATGCAGATCCGCACCGCGAGCACTGGCGTGTTTCTCGGTTGCTCGGGTTACGCGTTGCCACCGAAAGAGCGCTGCAAGTGCACGATCAATCTGATACCCGGCGATGAAGTCATCCACGTTATCGAGGATAACGATGACGACGAGGAAGGCGACGAAAACGAATCGCTGATGTTGCGCGCGAAGCATCGCTGCCAGATATGCAACACCGCGATGGACAGTTATTTGATCGATGACAAACGCAAACTGCATGTGTGCGGAAATAATCCCGATTGCTCGGGTTATCAGGTCGAACAGGGACAATTCAAGATCAAAGGCTACGAGGGCCCGAGCATCGAGTGCGATAAATGCGGTTCGCAGATGCAATTGAAAACCGGCCGTTTTGGCAAGTTCTTCGGATGCACGAACAGCGAATGTAAAAACACGCGTAAATTGCTACGCAGCGGCCAGCCGGCGCCACCGAAAATGGACGCAGTGAAAATGCCGGAACTGCGTTGCGAAAAAGTCGATGACTTTTATGTACTGCGCGATGGTGCGGCCGGGCTGTTTTTGGCGGCCAGTGGTTTCCCTCTCAATCGTGAAACGCGTGCGCCGTTGGTCGAGGAGTTGATTCCGCACCGCAGCGAAATCGATCCTAAATATCACTATTTGCTGGATGCGCCGCGCGCCGATAAGGCAGGCAATAAATCTGTGATTCGTTTTAGCCGTAAAAGTCAGCAGCATTACGTGCAGACGGAAGTCGACGGCAAGCCGAGTGGCTGGCGCGCAACTTACGAAAACGGCAAGTGGATCGAAAGTTCGTCGAAATGATCAATACCCGCGTCAACGAAAAGCTGTCTTTTGCCAGGTTATCGTTGAACGCGGCTGATAACGCCGATCATGCAACGCAAGCTGCCCTGCTCGAAGCAACGTTGTTTCATCTCGTTGGGGCGTATCGATGTTATTTGCAGGAAATGACCGATACGCAATCGACAAAATTCCTGAGTGCGGTTGAGCTCTCGGCCGCGCTACGGCCTTCGGGAAATTTTGAGGAACTGTTAATCCTCGAACGCCGACCGAGCTGGCTCTCGCAATTATTAGCTGCGTATGACGAAATTATTACGCTGTTGCCGAAAGCATCGCGCTCGACCGACGTGGTATTAGTCGACGTAACCGTTTCGCTCGATACCGAAAATTGCCGCGAATGGCTTCGGCAATTACAGCAGCTAATTGATCGCCAACGCGAACATGCGCAGGAATGGTGACAGAGAGCTCGATTCTCGCGGTTTGTGTTTTTTGTTCTGATGGGTACAATCCCTTCATCCTTACTGCAATTGCGAGTGCCTGTATCGTGTCGACACTCTACGAAATTCTCGAACTACCCTCCGGCGAGATCGTGTTGCAACGCATAACAGGCGATGCCGAACCGTTAGTGCGTATACGTTTCTCCGATCAGGCGCGCGCGTATATCGACGATGCCAGCCTGTTGATTGCAAAGGCAATGGTCGAAGCCGGCATCAAAGCGATCAACGATCTCGGTCAAGCGCAAACGGTTGAAGAAAAAACACCAACGCGCCCGCGGCAATTGCATTAATCGACATTTCTAAATCATTCGCGGCCCACTGCCGTGAAAGTTTCCTCTTGTAGCCCTGCGTTATCCCATCTACAAACTCAAACTGTCCGAACAGCTCAAGCTCATCCGTTGCCGTGCAAAAACGCGGATCGAGGTATACGATTACAAGCTCAAGTAATCGCGGAGATTGACGTATGCCCAACCAGGCAAGGGATTTCGTATTGTTCGGCGGTTCAGGTGATTTGGCATTTCGAAAATTGTATCCAGCATTGTGGGGATTATTCCGCAATGGTGATTTAACTTCCGCCGATCGGATCATTGCCGTATCGCGTCGTTGCGAAGGAGGCGAAGCATTTCGTCAGCGCGTGCGCGATGCACTGCATGACGAAAGCAGTCGCTCCGAGCAATTCGAGCATTTCATTTCTTCGATTCATTGCGCCGATTGCGATCTTGGTACTGAAGAAGGTTGGGTGCCGCTGCGATCAATGTTGTCGACTGCGGAAGCGCGTTTGCGTCTCTTTTATATCGCAACGCCGCCTTCTTTATTTGTTCCGATTACGGAGCGACTCGGCGAATTCGGTTTAGCCGGTGACGGACGATTGATTGTCGAAAAGCCTCTCGGTTCCGATCTTGAATCGGGGCATGAAATCAATCGCGCAATGCTAAGTGTTTTCGACGAGCGCAATATTTATCGCATTGATCACTATCTCGGCAAGGAAACCGTACAGAATCTGCTTGCATTGCGTTTCGGCAATTTTTTTCTCGACCATTTATGGAACGCGACGTGTATCGACCATGTGCAAATCGCCGTTACTGAAACGATTGGCGTCGAGCAACGCGGTGCGTTTTACGAGGAGACGGGCGCGTTGCGCGATATGGTGCAGAACCATATGTTGCAGATGCTCGCGTTCGTCGCGATGGAGCATCCATTCAGCCTATCCGCCGAAGATATTCGCGATGAAAAAGTAAAGGTGTTGCGCGCGCTCGCTCAACCCGAGCAGCATGAACCAACGCGTATCGTCGCAGGTCAATACGAAGAAGGTTTCGTCGGCGGAACAAGAGTCCCTGGTTATCGTGACGAAGTGCCGAATGGCCGCGCGGAAACGTTCGTTGCCATTCGTACCTATGTGCAGAATCAGCGTTGGGCTGGCGTGCCGTTCTATCTGCGCACGGGCAAACGGATGCGTGAACAAACAGCGACTATCACGGTGCAATTCAAACCGATTCTGCATTCTATGTTCACGCGTAACTCCGATCAGCCGCCGATACCGAATCGCTTGATGATAAAACTGCAACCGGAAGAATGGATCCGCTTGACGATAGCGAGCAAATCTCGCCTCAGCGAACAGATGCAGCTCGAATCGACATCGCTCGATTTGCATCTGGATCGGCGCAAGGTTGCACGCGGATATAGCGCGTATGAGCGTTTGCTGGCATGCGCGTTGCGCGGCGATCAAACGCTGTTTGTGCGTCAGGATGAAGTCGAAGCGTCGTGGCGCTGGATCGATTCGGTGCGCGACCTTTGGGGACGATCCAATTTCGCGTTAGCGAATTATCCAGCGGGCACCGCCGGGCCGACGAAAGCCGACACGCTCTTGCATATGGATGAGCGCGAATGGCTCGCCTATTAATCGCCGTCTTTAGAATTTCCAGCATGAATTATTAATCGCACGGCAAAATTGGATTCGGAAGGAGAAATATATGACGTTAAATTCTCGTGTCGCCGCAGTCACCGAACGTATCCAGCAACGCAGCCGTAATAGTCGCAACAAATATCTAGCGCGCATCGAACGCAACGCGAATTTGGAAAACCCGCGTAAAAATATCGGCTGTGGCAATTTTGCGCATGTGGTGGCCGGTTGTCCCGCCCATGAAAAACCCGCAATCGCCGATACCAAAATACCGCACATCGGCATCGTCACTGCGTATAACGAAATGTTATCCGCTCACGCACCTTATGAAAGTTATCCGCGTAAATTGAAACCCGAAATTCTCAATCTCGGCGGCACCGCGCAAGTTGCCGGTGGCGTACCTGCAATGTGCGATGGCGTCACGCAGGGCCGAGCGGGTATGGAAATTGGATTATTCAGTCGCGAAGTCATTGCGATGTCGACTGCGGTCGCGTTATCGCACGATGTGTTCGATGGCGTGTTGCTGCTCGGTATTTGCGACAAGATCGTCCCCGGCTTATTGGTCGGCGCACTCGCATTCGGCCATCTACCGACATTGTTCGTTCCGGCGGGGCCGATGCCATCCGGTTTGTCGAATGCAGAAAAAGCGCGCGTGCGTATGGAGTACGCGCAACAGAAAATCGGGCGCGAACAATTGCTCGCTGCGGAAATGGCGTCGTATCACAGCCCCGGCACCTGCACGTTTTATGGCACGGCGAATAGCAATCAATTGGTCATCGAAGTGATGGGTTTGCAATTGCCGGGCTCGTCATTTGTGAATCCCGATACACCATTGCGCGATGCCTATAACCGCGCCGCATGCGAAACCATTTTGCGTACGACGAAAATTCGCGGTGGCTCCGGTTTGACCGGCGATTACCGCCCGATCGGAAAAGTGGTCGATGAAAAAGCCGTAGTTAACGGTATTGTGGCATTGCTTGCGACCGGCGGATCGACCAATCACACATTGCATCTCGTCAGCTGCGCAGCCGCCGCTGGTATTCATGTCAACTGGTCGGATTTTTCCGATTTATCTAGCGTGGTGCCGTTGCTTGCACGTATCTATCCGAACGGTTCAGACGATGTAAATCAATTCGCCGCAGCGGGCGGTGTGCAATTTCTTGTGCGGGAATTATTGTCCGCAGGTTTATTGCACGACGATGTGTTAACGATGGCGCCGAACGGCACCATGCAGGAATACATGCAAGCGCTGGTGTTGCGCGGAGACGAGGCAACCTGGGAATCGGGAGCAACCGCCAGCGGCGATAATTCGATTTTGCGCGCAATCGATAATCCGTTTCAGAGCGATAGCGGAATTAAAGTGTTGCACGGCAATATCGGTGAAGCGGTCATTAAGATCTCGGCGGTCAAACGCGAGCATTGGTTCGTCGAAGCACCGGCGGTAGTGTTCGATGGGCAGGATGCGTTTCTCGATGCGTTCAAGGCGGATCAATTGAATCGTGACATGGTGGCGGTGATTCGCTTTCAGGGCCCGCGCGCGAATGGCATGCCGGAATTGCACAAATTGATGCCGTCGCTCAGCGTATTGCTCGATAAAGGCTTCA
>CBFHCK010000015.1:0-16327 GCA_965653955.1 uncultured Spongiibacteraceae bacterium | reverse complement strand
TATGTAAACACCCCAACCGAATTTTGGAGGGAAATAATGGAAGCGACAACCAAACTTGGCATCAATCGAACAGGTATTCAGATGTCACCTTTCGATAGCAAAAAAATGCAGCAGCCATCACAAAATACCGGCGAGCCGTTGCAATCACCGCCGCAATCGACAATTCGCGAATCGTATTTGATAGAAACTGAAGTCATAGGGTCGGTACCCCTGCCTACGACATTAAGCGGCATAGTCCAATCCACGAAAGACATGATTACCGGTAATCAACCACAGGTTTTGATCGACAAACTCGGCGAGCGGCTCGCCTTCGAACGCAGCGGCGTACGTTTGTATGAAGCAATCATCGCCAAATGTTACGCGCGCGCTGAGGAAATTGAGGAAAGCATCATCGACGAATTAATTCATTTCAAAGATGAAGAAGCCCAGCACTTTAAAATGGTGCACGACGCGATGGTATCTCTCGGCGCCGATCCCACCGCCGAAACGCCGTGTGCGGATATTGCTGGCGTTGCGAGCATGGGATTGGTCAAGGTGATCACCGACCCCCGCACCGATCTTTCGCAATCGTTGAACGCCATTCTCAGCGCCGAACTCATCGACAACGCCGGCTGGGAAGCACTCATTGACTTGGCGCAGAAAGCGAAACACGAAGATCTCGCAACCCAGTTCGAGGTAGCTCTGCGCGAAGAAGATCAGCATCTACAAACCGTGAAGCAATGGTTGCTCGAAATGCAATCGGCGGCGCTACGAGGCGAGACGCTGAGCGCTGAAACTCGGCATTAAGCCCCTTGGGGCAGTGCTCCCTAAACAGGAGCGCTGAAGAACCGCTGAGCTAGAACTATTTGCCCCACTATCGGTAAATCTTACTGAGCACCTACCGCGAGCTGAACGTAAAAATCGCGCTGCCTATCGTACGGTTTAGCTCGCACGGCCACGCCGTAGACGCTTTTTCGTGGCACATCGTTTGCTCCTGACTTTTTAGGCGGGGCTTGGCCTCTCTTCTCGGCCACTCAAATTTATCCGGCGGTTGTTGGATTAAGGGCATTACGATGAATATATTTTCGCGGGCGCTATTTTCGGGAAGCGTTGCCAGTCTTTGTTCTGAATTATTATTGCTCGTACGCTCAAAAATCGACTCTGGAAAAGCCGCGCGCGGTGTCAACGATATTAGCCACTGGGTGTGGGATGAACGCGCGCACCGGCAAAAAGAGTTTAGCTGGCGCTATACCGCGATGGGTTATGCCATTCATCACGCGAGCAGCATTTTTTGGGCGACATTTTTTGAAGCAATTCTTGCACGCAAATTTCTGATTCATCGCTTTCGTGAACTGACCGATTACAAAAAGCCCTCCGATCCATCTGCGCCCACGCCGATAACACGGGCAAAACCCAAACTCGATCCGGCAACCACTGCCACGCCGAGCGCTCGTCATGTTCTGGGAGCGGCGGCAGCGGTGGCGACGATCGCCAATATTGTCGATTACAAATTAACGCCGAAGCGGCTGACTCCAGGCTTCGAAAAGCATTTATCGCGCGGTTCACTTGCGCTGGTATACACGGCGTTCGGACTTGGATTGATGGGGGCCGCGCAATGGCGCGCGCATCGCGAAAAGAGTTTGCGCAATCGCATCGAGGCCAATCATCGCATCGACAACCAGTTCGATTACGCCGTGGTTAATTATTCTTCGGAGTCGCACTAATGCTTTCAACTTCCGGAAAAACCTTATCGTATTGGAATACCGCGGAGCGATCGCAATTCGGTTCGCTCACGGAAAACGTGACGGCGGATGTTTGCGTAATCGGCGCCGGTATCGCGGGATTGACGACTGCTTATTTACTCATGCAATCCGGGCTGACCGTTGTCGTGCTCGATCGCGGTGAAATAGCGAGCGGCGAAACTGGGCGCACGACTGCACACATCACCGCCGCACTCGATGACCGCTATGTCGAGCTATCGCGATTACACAGCGAACATGGCGCGCGCATCGCTGCACAAAGTCACTCCGCCGCCATCGAAAAAATCGAAACGATCGTCAACGAATTAAATATCGATTGCGAATTCAAACGCATGAATGGGTTTTTGTTCGGCGCAAAACCCGACGATAAGGAATTGCTGGCCGAGGAATTATTAGCGGCGCAGCGTGCTGGCTTAATCGATGTGCGGTTAGTTGAATGCGCACCGCTGCCGTTCGATACCGGGCCGTGTTTGTGTTTTCCACAACAAGCGCAATTTCATCCGCTGAAATATGTAAATGGTGTGGCCGATGCCATCGCCGCAGGCGGCGGTCGCATTTTTACTCACACGCCGGTGACCGCCGTACAGGGTGGCCGCGATGCGAAGATAACTGTTGCAAATGGCTGCACCGTACAAGCAGCACATATTGTCGTTGCCACCAATACGCCGATTAATGACCGCGTTGTCATTCACACGAAACAAGCGCCGTATCGCACCTATGTGATTGCGTTAGAAATCCCTAAAGACAGCGTTACGCCCGGATTGTATTGGGACACGGCGGACCCTTATCACTACGTGCGCGTCACAGCTCGCGATGCGAGTGCAAGCTCGGCCACAAATAACGATACCGAAACGGGCAACGACACCGAATTGCTTATCGTCGGCGGCGCCGATCATAAAACCGGTCAGGCTGACGATGGCGAGAAGCGTTTCGCCGAACTTGAACAGTGGACGCGAGAGCGCTTTGCGAATGCCGGTCAAATCGCGTTTCGTTGGTCGGGGCAAGTTCAGGAGCCGGTCGATGGTCTTGGCTACATAGGCCACAATCCATTGGATGCCGACAACGTGTATATCGCCACCGGCGATTCGGGTAACGGCATTACGCACGGCACCATTGCCGGCATGTTATTGCACGATTTGATTCTCGGCAGACCGAACGCATGGGCAGACCTGTATGCGCCGAACCGCAAATCGTTGGGATCGATCGGCGAATTTCTGCGCGAAAACGTTAACGTCGCCGAGCAATATACCGATTGGATTACACCGACCGAATGCGAAAGTCTCAACGAAATCGCTAACGATTCCGGTTGCCTGATGCGGCATGGATTGGAAAAAATCGCGATGTATCGCGATCGCGAGGGCACGCTGCATGCGTGTAAAGCCGTATGCCCTCATCTCGGCTGTATCGTCGCGTGGAACGACACTGAAAAAACGTGGGATTGTCCCTGTCACGGCTCGCGCTTTGCCGGCGATGGTGAAGTGGTCACCGGACCTTCGCGCGCGGGGCTCGAAAAAATTACCGATCCGCAGCGTTTATTTTCGTAATCCGAAATAAGCATAAATTCCCGATTATTGAGCGCCGCGTAATTCCAGCAATTGCGCAATGACTTCCATAAGATCCTCAAGCGAAGCCGGTTTAGCGAGATGCGCGTTGTAACCGCCGTTCAATGCGCTATGTTCATCAGACATACGGCCGTAACCCGTGAGAGCGATTGCCGGTAATTCCGTCGGGGTGAACCGTTTGCGAATATGAGTGACCAGCTCGTAGCCATTCATCTCGTCCATACCGATGTCGGAAATCAAAATATCGAACTGCGTTTGCTCAAGCGCACTCAATGCGAGCGCTCCCGATGTCACGGCGTGAACTTCCGCACCAGCCATGCGCAGCAACATGGCCAATGATTCCAGTGAGTCGCTCGAATCATCCACCACGAGTAGACGCACGTGCTCAAGCCGAGTTCGATACGGCAACTCCTTCACGTGATTGCTTTCGTGCAGCGTGCTTAGCGGCAGCCACACCGTGAACGTCGCGCCGTGACCTAAACCCGGCGATTGAACGGTTACTCGCCCGCCATGCGCTTGCGTTAATTCGCGCACCAGCGCCAAGCCGATACCCATGCCGCCTTTCTGGTAGGTGCGTTGGCGGCCGGCCTGATTGAACATGTCAAAAACGTTGGGCAGATAATGCGGCGCAATGCCCTCGCCGCTATCGGCGACAACGAGTTTCGCATTGTTGTCTTCGGTGGATAACGTCACCGTCACCACTCCGCCGACCGGGGTGAACTTGATCG
Source organism: uncultured Spongiibacteraceae bacterium (assembly GCA_965653955.1). GTDB lineage: Bacteria > Pseudomonadota > Gammaproteobacteria > Pseudomonadales > CAMLJR01 > CAMLJR01. The sequence goes on along the minus strand of CBFHCK010000015.1, from coordinate 12,298 downwards.
CGTTGCTGAGCAGGTTCCAAAGGATTTGCTCAATGCGAATTGAATCGCACATCACGACCAGCGATGTCGATTCGTCGATGAGTTCGATCGAAACATTTTTTTCGCTCGCGTTTTGGCGAGCGGCCTGCACGATCGTAGCGATCGAATCTTTGATGTCGGTCGCCGCCAGATTCAACGTCAGCTTACCGGTATTGGCTCGCGACAAATCGAGCAGATCATCGATGATTTTCGCCTGGCTCAATACCGTCCGCCGTATCGTTTCAGTCGCGCGCACCACATTCGGCAAACGTTGAACCTCCGGCAGATGCGAGAGCACTTCGGCGTTTACATGAATCAGATTGAGAGGGTTTTTCAATTCGTGCGATACGACGGCGAGAAACTCGTCTTTCATCTGACTTGCGAGTTGCATTTGTTCGCGCGCTCTTTTTTCCTGCTCCAATTGATTTTCGCGCTCGACTTCCATGCGTTTGCTCCCGGTCATATCGCGTGCAATTTTCACGAATCCTTCAAGCACATCGTTATCGACGAGGCTCAGCACGCCGCTGCAGTAAAATTTCGTCCCGTTTTTACGCAAATGCCAACGCTCGTCTTCGGATCTGCCGGTGGCCAGCGCACGCTCAAGCTCTTTTTTATCTTCACCATTGGCGCGATCTTCCGGGGTAAAAATAATGCTGATCGGCTGGCCGATAACCTCTGCTTCGGTGTATCCGAAGCACCGTTCCGCACCGGCGTTCCAGGTGGTAATCGACGCGTCAGGCGCCATCGTGATGATCGCGTAATCTTTAGTGGTTTCCGCAGCGATGCGTAAACGTTGCTCGCCCGCGCGAATGGCCATTTGCGCCAGGTGCAATGCCGTGACGTCGATAAACGTCAGCACCGCGCCTTCGATTTTGTCTTCCTTTGTGCGATACGGCAGCACGCGCGCTAAATAATGTTTGTCATCGTTGCTGCTCACCCTGCGCTCGATAGTGCGCAAATGGCGAAACGCCTCGACCGCATCTTCGGTCATTGAATCGTAATGCAGCCGGTGACGGATATCGGTCAGCGGACGGCCCTGATCCGATTGAATCAACTGAAAAATATCGGTGGCTCGTGGTGTGAACCGAACGATGCGCATCTCACGATCGATAAATATCGTCGCGATATCGGTCGATGCGATCAGGTTATGCAGATAATCGTTGGTGACATCGGTCTCTTCGATTTTATTTTTAAGCTCGGAGTTTAGCGTGATCAACTCCTCGTTCATCGATTGCAATTCTTCTTTACTGGTCTCCAACTCCTCGGTAGCAGAACGCAATTCCTCGTTGATCGTTTGCAGCTCCTCGTTCGATGCCTTGAGTTCCTCGGTCGAGATTTCCGAGCGCTCGATAGTGGTTTGCAACTCCTCCTTGTAACGTTTTATTTCCGCTTCGAGATGATTGACGATCAGCTCAGTCGCGGGGGTGGTGATTAGCTCAGGCGTTGGCGCGGTATTGGATGATTGCCGTGTGAAAATGACGAGCAATGCGCCCGGCGGATAATCCACATCCTGAAAATGGTGTACTGAAATGGAGACGGAAATAGCGTCCTGAGCGCTGTTCATCAATGTCGACACCGTATCGACATCGATCTGCGACTGCGCGGCTTTGAATAACGCCGTGCGTAATTCCAGGCGCAAATCCGGATGGACATTGCTTAAGAGGTTGTGCGATGGCTCCCCGCCCTGATGCTCTAAAAACTCGGCGCTATTCGCCGACAAGTGCAAAATATTGTATTCGGCATCGATTAACACACTGGGAGGCGAGAAGCATTCGAGCGCACGCTGGTGAATTTGCGCAAACGATACGCGCCGCCGCTCATTAATCACATCTCCGTTTCCATTTTTAACAGGATGACTGAAACCGTGGGTGGGTAAGGGCGGAATATGCCGAAGCGAATTCGGCTGCGCTGTCGAACGATAGAGGCGATTTTTCTTATCGACGATGGAGAAAAGATTCGGTGCCGCATCTTCGGTTTCTGAATTTCCGAGAAACAACAGTCCTTCGTGTTTTAGCGCGAAATGAAATGTCTCGATAACATTTCTCTGCGCCTCGCGATCGAGATAAATCAGCAGGTTTCGACAGCAAATCAAATCGAGCCGTGAAAACGGTGGATCGCGCAAAATATTATGCATGGCAAACAGCACCGATTCGCGAATCGGCTTAATGACGCGGTAATTCTCGCCCTCATGAACAAAATAACTTTGCAGCCGCAGTGGCGATACATCGGCAACAATCGCACCGGGATAAACACCGGCACGCGCCGTAGCGATCGCGCGCTCATCGATATCCGTCGCAAAAATCTGAATCGGTACGGCGATGCCATTTCGATCGGCGTATTCGCGCAATAAAATAGCGATCGTGTAAGCCTCTTCACCGGTAGCGCATCCTGCCACCCAGACGCGAATCGGATCGTTGTCGCGGCGAGCGGCAAATATCGACGGAATGGCTTCGCGTTCCAACGCATCGAAACATTCGCGATCGCGGAAGAAATTCGTCACGCTGATCAGCATGTCCTGCAATAGCAGTTCGGTTTCATCGGCGTGCGTTTCCAGATAAGCGCGGTACGCAATCAGATCAGGAAGCGCGTGTACCTGAAGACGGCGTTCGAGACGTCGCAAAATCGTCGCCTTTTTATAATTGCGAAAATCGTGATGAGTGCGAAGCTGGACAATTTTCAAAATCGCCTGCAACGCATCTTCGGCGCTTTGATCCGCGGTTTTATGTTCGGGCGGCAATACATCTTCATGAATGTCTTGCGGCAACCGAATTTCCTTTGCATTGCGACTTAAGTTCAACAAACGCTGCGGCATGTCCGCCACCGGCAGCACGATATCGGCATGGTTGGTCGCAATCGCAGCGCGCGGCATGCTGTCGTATTGCGCATCTTCAGGCGCCTGCACAAACGTAACGCCGCCCTTTTCCTTGACTCGCGTCAGCCCTACCGCACCATCGGAACCCATGCCCGACAACACGACGCAGAATGCGCGTTCGCCATGCGCATCGGCCAATGTGCGAAAAAACAGATCGATCGCCACAGGAGCACCGCCATCGATGCGCTCCGTCAATTCGAGGTGTCCATCCTCCATCAATAAAATACTGTGTGGCGGGATCACATACACGCTGTTGATCTGCAGGGGAATTTTTTCGTGAACCCGCACCACCGGCATGCGCGTATAACGTTGCAATATTTCAGCGGCGTTGCTTTTGTGGTTTGGCGACAGGTGGAGGACGACCACAATAGCCATGCCGTTGTCGTCAGGCATATTTTCAAGGAAGGTTTGCACGGCGGCCAAGCCACCGGCCGACGCCCCGATACCCACCACCGGGAAATGCGGCGATCGTTGCGCGTGCGTGCTGCCTTCCCGCTGCTGATCTTTCGGTGTTGACATGAATCAGCTCCTGAATGCACTCGCCGCAGACATTCGACAAATCGCGTTTGTGGCGGGGCAATTTTTATTAAGGAAGGTGCGGAACATGCAGCACCGAGCCGGCATCATAGCGCTGCGGATGAGTGCTCGATAGAGCCGCTTTGATCGCAAATAGTTCGAATTAATGCAGAGCTCGCTCCGGAAAGGATTTCGCCACAATTTATCGGCGTAATTAACGATCTACGCGCCTGCTCAAGCACAGCTATGAGCGTCGAAAATTTGCGATCGATATCCGACGGAGAATAAAAGCATCGGGAAAAGGATGGTGCCGCAAGCGTGAATCGAACACGCGACCTACTGATTACGAATCAGTTGCTCTACCGACTGAGCTATTGCGGCCTGGAACGGGGCGCTATTTGAGCCCAAAACACAGAATTTTTCAAAATAATTTTGCTGGGCGGCGATCCGCTCAGAGCTTTTCGCTGACAGCCACGTAATCGATGCGCGGGTAGCTTACCCATTTGAATACTTTTTCATCGCCGCAGATCATGCAAGCGTGCGGGACTTCACCCGTGGAAGAATTCATTTCGCCCTTTTTCTCCATCATTCCGTGGCCGCATTTATCGCACACGTAATTGACTTCGATGGTTTGCACCGGACGTTTGATTTCGGGCATGACTTACTCCTGTGGGAATGGGGACGGACATCGCTATGCTAGCGAGAATAACTGCAGCCGTGTTGATCTGAAGCTATTTTTTTGCCGTTATTACACAATACCAGCGCTCGGAACAAACGCTGACTTGTCGACACCACGCTCGTTCACATCATGCACAACGGCATCGAGAGACCACTGTGAAATTCGCACCGCTATTGATTGTCACCGGATTAATTGCCGCCTCAGCGCATGCCGCAGACACGACGGTTTGCCCGCCGGGTAATCGGGCAATCGGCGAATCACCACCGAAGGGGCACGAATGGAAATGCGTTAATAAAGACGGACTACCCGACGGCCCATGGCGGACGTGGTACGAAGGCGGCCAATTAATGAGCGAGCGCAACATGAAGCTCGGCAAGGAGCATGGTCGTCAACGCAGCTGGTGGCCCAACGGGCAGCTGATGATGGAAGGCATCAGTGTCGACGGTAATCGTTACAAGGGCTTTAAGTATTGGTCGATCACCGGCCAACAGACCGATCTAAATATCGAAACCGAAACCATCACTAAGCCGTTGGAAAATCCGAAAACCACCGGAGTAAAACCATGATCGTGAATTTACTGCTGACCGGCGACGAATTGATGTCGGGCGATACGGTGGACTCAAACTCGGCGATGATCGCGCGATTATTTCGGCCGATTGGCTGGACGATTCGCAAGAAATTGACCGTCGGCGATGACCTCGACACGTTGATAGCTGCGCTGAAATTAATGAGTGCAGATTGCGATGTTCTGTTGGTAAACGGCGGCCTCGGTCCAACCATCGACGATTTAACCGCCGAGGCGCTCGCCAGCGCCGCGCACGTGCCGCTGCGCGAACATCCACAAGCGCTGGCGCATTTGGAGCAATGGTGCGCGAATAAAAGCATCCAATTAAATGCAGCCAATCGCAAACAGGCGATGCTCCCCGAGGGTTGCGATGTCGTTGCCAATACCATCGGCAGTGCAGTCGGCTTTGCCATGACACTCGGCAAATGTAGCGTGATTTGCACCCCGGGCGTGCCGCGCGAACTCGAACCGATGCTGCACGATGAGATCGTACCCGCCCTGCGCCGGCAATTTCCTGTCGGCCACAGCCATGTCGAACGTTTTACATTGTTCGGTATCGGCGAATCGTCGTTGCAACAACGTATCGCGGATGCGATTCCCGATTGGCCGAACGATGTGTTACTCGGTTTTCGCGCGGGCTTTCCACAACTCGAATTGAAGCTGACAACGCACAGCGATGCCGCTCGCGCGAAATTGCCGGCGCTTCTGTCGCAATTGCAACCATTGATTAATGATTTCACGCTGGGTGGCGGCGATACATCGATGGCGATGTGCGTGATCGACTTACTTAAGCAGCGCGGTAAGCGCATCACCGTGGCCGAATCCTGCACAGGCGGTCAACTCGCTGCCACCATCACGCAAATTTCCGGCGCATCGAGCGTATTCGATGCGGGGTTTATTACGTACAGCAATGCCATTAAAGAAAAAATTCTGCACGTATCGGCTGAAACACTCGCGAGCGAAGGTGCGGTCAGCGCAGCGGTGGTCGAACAAATGGCGCGGGGAGCATTGCAGCGTAGCGGCGCCGATTATGCGATAGCGGTGTCCGGCATCGCAGGACCTGAAGGCGGTAGCGCCGACAAACCCGTCGGCACGGTATGGATCGCATGGGGCAGCGCGGAAAGCTTGCAAGCACGCGTCTTTCTCGTGCGTTTTCCGCGCGTGCAATTTCAACAGTATGTGAGCTGGATTGGATTGGATTTGATTCGTCGCGAATTACTCGGCATTCAATCCGAGCCGTCTTATTTGCGCGCAAAAAAATAATGACTCAATCATTTACGCGCGATGGTCGCTGGCGCCGAATTAGTCTTTAGTGCTGGGATAAACCGGTGCTCGCCGCTGCGGGATTGTCAGTACGAATTCGGCACGGACCGCATCGAACTCGAGCGTGCAATTTGCCGGCAATAATTGTCGGCAAATTTCCACGAGTTGCTCAGCCTGCATTTCTGCATCCATATCCATACACGCCGACAGATAACCTTCGAAGCGATGGAGCTGCGCAGGCGCAATATCGATACCCCGCTGCGCTTGCGCTAGCAAACTACGCAAGCGTGCGGCGATATTTTCTTTCTTCACCATTTTGCTGCCGGCAGCACGATCATTTTATTGCTAGCAGCCCGACTAGTTTTTTGACACCTTCGGTAAGACGGACTCGATCGCGGTTTTCATCTCATCGCTCTCCGGAGTCACGTTAGAGTTAAAACTCTTGACTACTTCACCGCGCGAATTGACGAGGTACTTAAAAAAATTCCATTTCGGCTCGGTGCCGCTTTGTTTCGCCAGCTCCTTGAAAATCGGATCGGCCGAGTCGCCTTTAACCGAAATCGCCGAAAACATATCGAACGTCACACCATAATTGCCGTAACAAATTTTTGCGGTCTCGGCCTCGTCCTTCGCTTCCTGTTTGAAATCGTCCGACGGGAAACCCACCACGACCAAACCGCGATCCTTGTACTGTTGATACAGCGCTTCGAGACCTTTGAATTGTTTGGTGAATCCACAGTGGCTTGCCGTGTTGACGATCAACATCGGTTTGCCGCCGTAGGCCTCGCATAAATTCTTGCTCTCTTTCGAACGCAGTAAACGTTTGTCGACATTGAGCCACTGCGGACAGGCATTAGCGGCTTCGACTACATGCGCGCCGATCAAACACAAGCTCAGGAATAACACTTTTTTCAGCATTTTATTTTCCTCGTCCCATCGTTAAATCATCGAGCCGCCAAGGTTACGCTTTTCTGAGCGCGAGTAGCGGATCCGACTGCGCTCCGGCGTGGCCGTAACCATATTTGGGGCCAACCTGATATCCCATTAATTTCAGCAGATCTTCAGGCAGGGTGCGGGCGATATCTGGCGGGCAAGCAAGGTATTGATTTTCCCCCTGTCGGAGCCAGCCTAAGGAATAGTTGATCGCCTGCGCGCGTCGCACGCCTTTCGACCGATTATTCCCTCCAGCGTGCCAAAGCTTGCCCGAGAAAATTAATACGGACCCACGGGTCATCTCTGCCGGTACCGTGTCGGCCATTGTGTATTCGGCGGGCGGGCGGGTATGGCTTCCGGGTATCACACGCGTCGCACCGTTCTCGTCGGTGAATTCAGTGATCGCCCACAATGTGTTGCAACAAGCGGTGCAGTCGGGCGGGAAAACGAAATCGTCGTAGAGCAATTCATCGTTGTGAATAAATTGAGCCGGCGCACCTGCGTTCAACGAGATCATTTCGGTCGTGCAGAGTTGAAACGTTGATGCCCCGGTTAGCACATTTTTTACAACGCCCAGCACCAGCGGGTTCATGACGAGATCGCGACCGGTGGGAGAACGCGCAATCAGATTGCCGACGCGCTGAGTGCCGTTGCCGAACCATTCTTTCTCACTGAAAGCCGCCGCCTCGATATACGGCTGCATGTCCTTCAGGACTTGATCCATGACGGCAACGGGAGCCAACTCGTCAATAATCACATGGCCATGCTCGCGGATAACCTCGGTTGCTTCTTCGATCGAGGCGGTGTTGGGCAAATGTTGGAGCGTCATCACAAAATTCCCTTAGTTACAGTTGATCGCATTGGTGTAAGGCCTGTCGGCTCAGGAGGGTGATGGGAGGCTGAATCAACTGTTGCCGCTCGTCAACATTGTCTGCGACCAGCCGGAGGGGATCTTCCTCATCCGCTTTTCGGAGCTGCGCGTAAATACGCTTGCCCACTCGAATATTGAATAGAAGACGGCTTAGCTATTCGTCAAATGCATAGGTCATATGCAAGTTTGATTACTTGCACGCTGTTTGAGGGCTCTCCAATATGCCCGAACCGAGCGCGCCACATCGGGCCAAGCCTTTAAAAATAACGTTGGGAGGAAAATCGTGGATTTGCGCATCAAAGGAAAGACTGTCGTCATCACCGGCGGCACCCGCGGCATCGGACGGGCGATCGCCGAGCTTTTTGCGGCGGAAGGGGCAAACGTCGCAATTTGCGCACGCGATTCCAAGCGTGTCGCGGCCGCTGTCCAACGACTGGAAGCGCAGGGAGTCCGAGCTTTCGGCGCTGCCGTCGACGTCACCGACGGCGCTGCGTTGCAGGCGTTTATTCATGAAGCCGCCAGGAAACTGGATGGCATCGACATGTACATCGCGAACGCCAGCACACTAGCCAGGGGTAATGACGAGGCTGCATGGCGCCAGGCTTTCGAATCCGACGTGATGGGCGCGTTGCAGGCTGCAACAGCAGTAAACCCGTATTTGGAAGCCGCCGCTGCCGCAAAGGGCGACGCGTCATTTCTGGCCATTTCCTCAATGGCAGCGACGGAGGTGGGAGCGCCTAATGCCTATTCTGCGATGAAGGCCGCGCTGACCAATCTGATGAAGGGCTTCGCGCGCGAATACGCCCCCAAAAAGGTCCGCTTCAATACGATATCCCCGGGTACGATTCTCGACGAAGAAGACAGTCTGGCGCAGATACGCGCAGAAACACCGGAATATTTCAATGCGATGTTGGCGCTGAATCCTACCGGCAGGATGGGAACGCCGGACGAAATCGCAGGGACCGCAGTGTTTTTATCCAGCCCCTGGTCGAGCTTCACCACCGGCGCCAACTACATCATTGATGGTTCGATGTTCACGCGTGTGAACTATTAAATCGGTGACTATGTATTAGCGCCGAGTGCTAAAGGACATCGCATCCGGCGACTAAAACTAAAAAGACGTTCAGCTCCCATCCGCAATCCGAAAAAGTGTTCGATCCCGCCTGTCTATCGGATGGGTTTCCAGCTTCCTGGTACACACTGCTATCCGTTCCTCCGTATAATCCCCGGCCTATTCGATTCCCTTTCTGGAGATACTCATGCTGATCGGCCCCAATTGCGTAGTAAGCATGCATTACGAACTCACCAATAGCGCGGGCGAAGTGCTCGATACCTCCGCCGGTCACGAACCGCTGACCTATTTGCACGGCGCGCAGAACATCATCCCAGGCTTGGAAAATCAATTGGTCGGTCGCAGCACCGGCGATAATCTCGAAGTTGTAGTACAACCCCAAGATGGCTACGGCGAACATCAAGCGGCCTTAGTGCAGCAAGTACCGCGCAATGCCTTCCCGGATTCCGATGCGCTTGAAACCGGCATGCGCTTTACCGCGGACTCTGCCAATGGCGATATCTCGGTCGTGATTACTGCACTATCGGACGATACGGTCACCGTCGACGGCAATCATCCGCTGGCCGGTCAGGTATTGCATTTCTCCGTTGCAATCACCGATGTACGTGCCGCCACCGAAGAAGAAATTGCCCATGGCCATGTTCATACGCCGGGCCACCACCATCATTGATTAGGCGCATCCATCCGATGGAGCGCAAATTGCTACACCTCGTCTCGATCGGCCCAATTAAATGCCTCATTTAATTGGGCCACCGCGTTTCCGCATGGCTCTCTTCGCCGAATGCGTCTCGCTTTTTATATCGTCTGATTGTTGTGGTTTCGAAGGCTCGTTAAAATTCGGTCACTTAATTGATGCCAATTGATGAAGACACTACCGTCACCTTCCATTCGATGTTTGAAGACCAACAAAGTGATGTTTGAAGATCGACGAGGACGCGGCGACCGCCGTACAAAAAACCGGGGATTGAAGCAGCAGACAGATTGCCGCCGCTCAGGCGAGCGCCGCAATATTTTGCGTCAATACCACCCACAGCCGTGGTGGCTGCAGACTAACTATGTTGAAGAATTACAACCGCCGGTACTCGATAACGGCCGCGATCCGACTCAACTCCCCTCCCCCGCAAAGTAATTGTCGTTTTGTCTAACACTTTGACTATGGCGAACGGTGTTCACGCTATTCAGTTCGCTGTGGATAAAAGCTCAATTCGATGAACTCGGAGCTTTCACAGAGAAACACCTGCTTTTGTACTTTTTCTCATTAGCTTGGCAACTTTAACGATGCGCGGTCATTTTTGTGACTTAGGTCCTAGATTTTCGCGATATAACTCGATCAGGTGCCTGTATTTTGATCGAACCACTTTGTATTTCTCATAAAGCGTGACTACACCGCTGCCAAGGTTTTCCCCAAAAGCTGTGTAAAAATTTGTGGATAAGTCTGTGAGTTGCCGTTTAGAGCGGCGATAAAGCTAGCCTCGCCAAATAGATCATTATTTAACCAATCGCAGGCTATGCCTCAAGGCATGAGCTGCATGAGTTTGCCCCACGGCCTCAGGCAATCGTTAAATCTTTGCAAGAAACGAACGGCCCACGGCCACCCACCTATACACTGATCGCGTTGCAAGAAACCGGGGCCGGGCCTAAACTGACCGCTCGGTCAGTCCACCCTTTTAATCGAACCCCTTAAACGCCTTTGTCTGCGAATTAATTAATGACCATTCCACAACCATTTTCCGACGGAGCGCGCGCCATATTAAATGCGGCGAGCGAACTATTCGCGAACGATGGATTCGATGCGGTTTCGATCGGTGCCATTGCCGAGCATGCCGGTGTCAGCAAGTCGAATGTGTTTCATCATTTCGCCAACAAAGACGAATTGATTCTTGCGGTTCTGCGCGATGCGGGGCGACCGCATGCCGAATTTGCCGAACAACTATTGCAGGACGCGGGCTCGTCGCAAGAAAAATTACGCAGGCTAATCGATTTCGAATTCGCGCAAGTCGTTGCGTATCGGCGCAACACACAATTGATCAGCCATGCATTAGCTGCGCATTGCAGCAGCGATGGTCAGCGTTTTGCGGAACGCATTTTTAAACGCAATTTCCGCGCGATAACCGCGCTCTTCGAACAAGGCCAACGCACTGGCGAACTGCGTGGCGATATTGATCCGACCATCGCAGCGACAATTCTTGCCGGCACGCACGAAGTATTTTTGCGCTACGCCAAATTGCTGCGCGTTTATCCACGCCCGCATGCGTCGTCTAAAGCAACAGCGAGCCAGCGCCCACCGAAAATGATTCAAGACTCTATCGATACCGTTTTTAAAGTATTGCTCGAAGGCATGCAGGCACCGACCGCAGCGGCCAATTCGCCGATCCAATCCGCGAGCGATACCGAACCTCAAAGGGAAATACTATGAAATTGACATCGCGTCAGCGTCTACTGCCTTTGCTGATATCTACCCTGTTGGGAGCGACGATATCGGGATGTGCCGTCGGGCCAGATTTCAAAAGTCCGGATGCGCCCGCCACCGATCGTTACACGGCGCAACCGCTGCCGGAAAAAACCGTCGCTACCGATGTTGCGGGCGGCGAAGCGCAAGCGTTGATGATCGGCCAGCAGTTACCCGCGCAATGGTGGCAATTGTTCGAATCCGACAAGCTCGATCAATTGGTAACGCAGGCATTCAAAAACAGCCCGAATACGGCGGCGGCACGCGCCGCATTGCGTCAGGCCGAAGAAAATTTAAACGCGGCTCGCGGCAGTTATTTTCCGAGTGTCGATGCCAACACATCGGCGCAGCGCCAACGCTCAACCACCAATATTTTGGGCGGACCCGGCGTGGTCAGTCGTCCGTATACGCTATACAACGCGTCGGTAGCAGTCGCCTATACGCTGGATGTTTTTGGCGGTGTGCGCCGCTCTGTCGAAGCCCAGTCAGCGGTGGTGGATTCGCAGCGTTATGAGCTACAGGCAACGTATTTGACGTTAGCTGCCAATGTCGTCACCGCGAGCGTGTCCGAAGCGTCGCTGCGCGATCAGCTCGCCGCCACCAACGACATTCTCGCCGCGCTTGAAAAACAATTATCGATCACCGAACAACGTCATCAGCTAGGCGCTGCTGCGTATTCGGATGTATTAACCGCACGCTCGAATCTCGCCGAAATACGCGCCACATTGCCAGCGTTAGAGAAACAACTGGCTGCGGTACAAAATCAACTCGCGGTATATCTCGGTCAATTACCGAGCGAAACCGTCGCGAGCAATTTCGATATTGCCGAATTGAAATTGCCGCAGCAATTACCCCTAAGCCTGCCCTCGGAATTAGTGCGTCAACGTCCGGATGTACGTGCGGCGGAAGCGCGTTTGCATCAAGCGTCGGCGCAGATCGGAGTCGCCACCGCGAATTTGCTGCCGCAGATTTCGATCAGCGGTAACTTCGGTTCGCAAGCGAGTCAGGCATCGAAATTATTCGATGACGAAATCTGGAACATCGGCATCGGCCTCACGCA
>CBFHCK010000014.1:0-16329 GCA_965653955.1 uncultured Spongiibacteraceae bacterium | reverse complement strand
GCAAACGCCGACTGTTTCGCCAGTTGTTGCTTCTTCCACGGCAGCAGGACGCGTTTATCCAGCGCCGATGCAGCCGGTAGTTGGAAATGTTCCCGTCAGCGCGACAATGACCTCACCGTTGCAGCCTGTTTCACTTGATCCCGATCAATTGGCGCAGCAGCGTTTACAGCAATATTTGTTGCGGCATTCCGAACGCGCCGCTCTGAACAATGGCCAGGGTGTGATCACGTTTGCCAGAGTTCCTCAACTCGATGCGCCGAAGCAGTAATCGCTTTCAGGTGCATTTACTGCACTTTTTTCTGATCAGTGTTTGGCTAGGACTGCCATCATCTTTTGCTGTCGCCGATGCCGTAAATGTAAAAGACACTGCTACGGCCACCTCAAAAGAATGGTTGGATAAGCTCGCGCATAGCATGCGCGAGTTGAATTACCGCGGCGTGATGACATACGCGCACGGCTCGCGGCTCGAATCGTTACGCATCACCCACGGTCTTTATAAAGACGAAGAATTCGAACGCATTGAATACCTGGATGGGCAACCTCGCGAAATTATTCGTTATGGCAAAGAAGTAACCTGCATTCAGCTCGGGCAACGGCTCGACTTTCTCTTGCATCCCCATTTGTTGAAACCGAGCCTTGAAGGGCTCGATCAAAACTACGATGTTCATGTCGATGGCGAAGATCGCATTGCCGGTCGTCGCGCGGTGGTATTGAACATCAAGCCGCGCGATCAATTTCGATATGGTTACCGCATGGCGCTCGATCATGACACCGGCCTGTTGTTGCGGACCGAAGTGCTCGATGGCGAAGGCAGAATTAGTGAACGGCTGCAATTTGTCGATGTGGAAATTGGCGTCCAGCTAAAACGGGAATGGCTCGCCGGTGTTGGAGGCGACACCGCGTCTCGGAAGGCGGAAATGTTGCCGATCGATCGCGTCGTCGAAGAATCGCAGATGCAATGGCGGCCTGAATGGGTTCCGCCCGGTTTTGCGCTATCTGTTGCACCCCATAAATCCAGTGAGGGTTTGCTGACCTATTCGGATGGCCTCGCGGTGATGTCCATATTTGTCGAGGCGATTCAACCGCCGTTGCCACGCAGCGACGGCAAGGCCAGACGGGGTGCCACGATTGCCTACACGCATGCGGTTGAGCTCAATGGCAAACCGCATCTGGTCACCGTCGTCGGCGAAATTCCATCCATTACCGCGCGACGCGTCGCCGGATCGGTGATTGCGCAGCCACAGCAGCCGTAGCGGTCGAGCCATTCTGGTCCAGCAGGCGCCGCTACTCGTCCGCAGTCTGTTTAAGCTACAATCGCGCACCTTGATCGAGTCCGATCACACTCCCCGCAGTCTGTAGAGTCATACATTACCCGTGAGCAATCTCGATCACATCCGTAACTTTTCCATCATCGCGCATATCGACCACGGCAAATCCACGCTGGCGGATCGCTTCATTCAACTGTGCGGTGGTCTCGAAGCGCGCGAAATGGAGGAGCAGGTGCTCGATTCGATGGACATCGAGCGCGAGCGCGGGATCACCATCAAAGCGCATAGCGTGACGCTGTATTACACAGCAAAAAACGGCAAAAAATATCAGCTCAATTTCATCGATACGCCGGGTCACGTCGATTTCAGCTACGAAGTGTCGCGTTCGCTCGCCGCGTGCGAAGGTGCATTGCTGGTGGTGGACGCTGCGCAAGGCGTCGAGGCGCAGTCGGTAGCTAACTGCTACACCGCGATCGAGCAGGGGCTCGAGGTTGTACCGGTATTGAATAAGATGGATCTGCCGCAGGCCGATCCGGATAAGGTTAAACGAGAGATTGAAGAAATCATCGGCGTCGATGCATCGCATGCGATTCCGGTGAGCGCGAAATCCGGCCTCGGCATCGACGAGTTGCTCGAACAATTGGTCGAGTTGATTCCGCCGCCGAAAGGCGAGCTGGACGAACCATTGCAGGCGCTGATTATCGATTCATGGTTCGATAATTATCTCGGCGTCGTGTCGCTGGTGCGGGTGAAGAATGGTCGCATCAAAAAAGGCGACAAGATCGTCACCAAATCGATCGGCAAAGCGCAGTTGGTCGACAGCGTCGGCGTATTCACCCCGAAGCTGACCGAAACCGATGGTCTCGCTGCCGGCGAAGTGGGATTCATCGTCGCCAACGTTAAAGACATTCAAGGTGCGCCGGTCGGGGATACGATCACGCACGCGAGTACGCCAAACGTCGAGGCGCTGCCCGGTTTCAAGCGCGTCAAGCCGCAGGTCTACGCGGGCTTGTTTACCGTTTCGTCCGAAGACTACGAAGCGTTTCGCGATGCGCTCGCAAAATTGACGTTGAATGATGCGTCATTGTTTTACGAACCAGAAAGCTCCGATGCACTCGGCTTCGGTTTTCGTTGCGGCTTTCTCGGCATGCTGCATATGGAAATCATTCAGGAGCGGCTTGAGCGCGAATACGATCTCGATCTGATCACCACCGCGCCGACGGTAATTTACGAAGTCGTAAAAAATAACGGTGAAATCGTCCAGGTCGATAATCCGTCGAAGCTTCCCGATCCGGGCGAAATCGACGAAATGCGCGAGCCAATCGCCACTGCGCATATCTTGGTTCCGCAGGAATATCTCGGCAACGTCATTACGTTGTGTATCGAACGTCGCGGCGTGCAGAAGGACATGCAGTTTCTCGGACAGCAAGTTGCATTGACGTTCGAGTTGCCGATGGCCGAAGTCGTACTCGATTTCTTCGATCGTTTGAAATCGGTAAGCCGTGGTTTCGCATCGCTCGATTACAGTTTTGCGCATTTTCAACCGGCCAAGCTGGCGCGGCTCGATGTTCTGATCAACGGCGAAAAAGTCGATGCATTGGCGGTGATTGTGCATCGCGATCAGGCGCAGTATCGCGGCCGGATTCTGGTGGAAAAAATGCGCGAACTGATTCCACGTCAGATGTTCGATGTGGCGATTCAAGCCGCGCTCGGCGGTCAAGTCATCGCGCGTTCGACCGTGAAAGCACTGCGTAAAAACGTGTTAGCGAAATGCTACGGCGGCGATGTGTCGCGTAAGAAAAAATTGCTCGAAAAACAAAAAGCCGGCAAAAAACGCATGAAACAGGTGGGCAGCGTCGAAATACCGCAAAGCGCTTTCCTTGCTGTGTTGAAAGTCGACGGCTAAACATAACGCTCCTTTAATCAATTAAAAAACGGATGACGTAACGATGGTCAATACGGTGTTGATGGCGCTGGCCGGCTTAACGCTGCTCGTGTGGCTGGTTCAGGAACTGCTCGGTCGTCGCCAGCAGCAATATCGGTTTGCCCAGCAGTTGCAGCGTGGCGATGTACCCACTGCGGTTCCCGAGCCGACCTGGTCCGATTGGTTGTTTCGCATTGTGCTCGCGTTGTGGCTGGTGTGGCTGGCGATGGTGGTGGTTATCAAGGACGGCGATTTCGCGCTGGTTCTGGTAATGCTGACACTGTTGTCGGGCACAGTGGCGCTAATCGATATCGTCTGGTTCCAGCGGCGACGTTACGCTGCATGCAAACGCCTCACCGGTAACGATGGCGCGATCCAGCCGGAATTGGTCGAGCAGCGTCAGATTGCCGAATATAGCCGCTCGTTTTTTCCGGTACTCGCCGTGGTATTGGTGCTGCGCTCTTTCATTGTTGAGCCGTTTCAAATTCCATCGTCATCGATGGTACCGACGCTCGAAGTTGGGGATTACATTCTGGTCAACAAGTTCAGTTACGGAATACGTTTGCCGGTGCTGAAAACAAAAATCATCGATGTCGGTGCACCACAGCGTGGCGATGTGCTTGTTTTCTTTCCACCGCACAAAAAAAATGTGTACTTCATCAAGCGCCTGATCGGTTTACCCGGCGACCGAATTCAATATCGACATAAAGTGCTATATATCAACGGCGAGCGTGTCGAGCAGGTGTTTCTGGCGCGTTTGGGTCCGATGCAGGCCACCGAACTGGCGTCGGAAAAGCTCGGCGCGGTCGAACACAATATCTATAAACAAATGGACAGCTACAGCCGAATCGCCGATGAATTCGATATTGTGGTTCAGCCCGGTCATTACTTCATGATGGGCGATAATCGGGACAACAGCGCCAATTCGCGTTTCTGGGGGCAAGTGGCCGAGCGCGAAATCGTCGGCAAGGCATTCGCCGTCTGGATGCATTGGGAATCGCTGTTTTCGCTGCCGAGCTTCGATCGCGTCGACGTTATTCGCTGATTGGATTTGCTAACTGGCCTCAGGAGAATCACATGCAGATGCGTAAATATCAAACCGGCTTAGGCATGCTCGGCTGGCTTATCGTATTGGGTATTGCATCGTTCGCGCTGACCTGCTTTTTCAGAGTCGGCCCGGTCTATCTCGATTATTGGCAAACGAAAAAAGCACTCGATGTGGTGATGGCGAATCAGCAATCGGCGATGCTGGCGAAAAGCGAGTTGCTGAGCGCCATCGGTAAACAACTCGATGTCAGCCGTATCGAAACGATCAGCCCGAAAGACATCGAAATCACCGATTCGCGCAATGGGCGAGTGCTCGACGCGAGTTATGAAAAACGCGTGTCGTTGATTTCGAATATCGATGTTGTCGTCAAATTCGAGAACCTCAAATACAACCTTGCCTCGGCGCAATGAGCGTTCACGATCCGATCCATATTCTCAGCCAGCGTTTAGGTTATCGATTTAGCGATAAAGCGCTGGCCGAGCAGGCTTTAACCCACCGCAGTTTCGGCGGGCATCACAACGAACGATTGGAATTTCTCGGCGATGCAATGGTGAATTTCATCATCGCCGAGGCCTTATTCCAACGTTTTCCCAGCACGAGAGAAGGCGATCTGACGCGTATGCGCGCCTTGCTGATCCGTGGTCAAACACTCGCTGAAATTGCCCGCGAATTTGATCTGGGCGAATTGATTCGGCTTGGCGGCGGCGAGATGAAAAGTGGCGGCCATCGGCGCGAATCGATTCTCGCTGATGTGCTCGAAGCATTGATCGGCGCGATTTATCTGGACACCGGCCTCGATGGTTGTCGCGAGCGCGTGCTGGCGTGGTTCGGCGACCGATTGCAACAAGTCGCGCCCGGCGAAGTCAACAAAGATGCGAAGAGCCGCTTGCAGGAATGGTTGCAAGGGCGCGGTAAAGCGCTGCCGGTTTATCAGCTCAGCGCGACGCACGGCGAAGCGCATAATCAGCAGTTCGAAATTACCTGCACGATCCCATCGGTCGTGCAATCGTTTAGCGGTGAGGGCAGCAGCCGTCGTATTGCCGAACAAATTGCCGCGCAAAAGGCGTTGGCGTTCTTAGAAAAGAAGAGTCCCGAGAAAAAGCCGGAGCAAAAAAGATGAACGATGCGAATGCCGATGAGCCCAATGAAGCCGGTGAAACTAACGACGCCGGTGAAGGAGCACGTTGCGGTTATGTCGCATTGGTGGGCCGGCCGAACGTGGGTAAATCGACGCTGCTGAATCATCTGCTCGGCCAAAAAATCAGTATCACTTCGCGCAAACCCCAGACGACACGCCATCGCGTACTCGGTATAAAAACCGAGGGTCTGAATCAGATCGTGTATGTCGATACGCCGGGGTTGCACAAGGTCGAGCCGAAAGCGATCAATCGCTACATGAATCAAACCGCCAGCCAGGCGATGCTCGATGTCGATGTAGTGGTTTTCGTCATTGATCGCGTGCGCTGGACGGAAGAAGACGAGTGGGTATTGGAAAAGCTGCGTTATGTGCAGTGCCCGGTCATTCTTGCGATCAACAAAGTCGATTTGATCGACAATAAAACTCAGCTGTTACCGGCGTTGCAGAAGTTTTCCGAAAAGTATTCATTCGCTGAAATTTTTCCTTTGTCGGCATTGCGCGGCCATAACCTCGACGAACTCGAAAAGGCGATCGTGCAGCGGCTACCGCAAAACGCGCATTTTTTTCCTGAAGACCAAATTACCGATCGCAGCGAGCGCTTTCTCGCCGCAGAGTTGGTGCGCGAAAAAGTCATGCGCCAGCTTGGGGAAGAGTTGCCGTACGAAATCACTGTCGAAATCGAATCGTTCAAGCGCGAAGGAAAATTGCTAACGATTCATGCGTTGATTCTGGTCGAACGCGACGGTCAGAAAAAAATTGTTATCGGCAACGGCGGCGAACGCATTCGTCAGATCGGCGAAGACGCGCGCAAAGACATGCAGAAAATCTTCGATAGCAAAATTATGTTAAAGCTATGGGTGAAGGTTAAAGCCGGCTGGTCCGACGACGAGCGCGCATTGCGCAGTCTCGGGTACTCGGATTTCGAATAACACGTCAATGCAGCCCGCTTATGTTCTGCATACTCGCGATTATCGCGATACCAGTCTTTTAATCGAGCTGTTCACTCCAGAGCATGGCCGCATTTCTGCAGTAGCACGCGGCGCCCGCACGCCGCGGCGCGGCGTAAGTCAACGCGCATCGCTACAACCGTTTCAACCGTTATGGATCGAGTGGAGCGGTGCTGGCGAATTGAAATCGCTGCGCGACAGCGAGATCCGCGATCCGGCAATTCCATTGCGCGGCCCCGCGCTATTCAGCGGCATGTATGTGAACGAAATTTTATGTCGTTTACTGCATCGCGATGATGCGCATGCTGACTTGTTTTCCGATTACGAAAACGCACTGCAGCAGCTTGCACAGCAATCAATGATCGATGTCGTGTTACGCCATTTCGAATTGCGGTTACTCGACGAGCTGGGTTATGGATTCAATTTGCGCGAGCAAGCGCATAGCGGCGATTCAATCTCGGCAACGCGGGAGTATTACCTCGACGTCAACGCCGGTCTGGTTGCTGCGGATGTGCATACGCCAGCGCAGATCATCGTGCGCGGCGTAGATATTCTAAATTTTTTGGACGGCAATTATTCGCCTCAGGCTCGACGTGCCATGAAGATAATGTGCCGCATGGCGCTGCAACCGCATTTGGGCAGCAAACCGCTGATGAGTCGAGAGCTGTTTCGCGTTTGATGTGGCGTGTTGCCATTAATTTGCAGCTGTATCTGCTTCGAATAATGTCGCCACATCATGTTCTGCCTCCCAGACCAACAGCTCATCAATCGCTGCCAAGAGGGCCCGCGTCGCCGTTTCGATTTCGATATTCGTCGCGCGCTGTTTAAGTAATTCTTCCAGTCGATGGCTGCACTGCTGCAATTGCGGTACACCGCTGTAACTGCTGGCGCCATGCAGCCGATGGGTTTCTTCGAGTAATTCGTCGAAATTGTGCTGCGTGAGTTGCGTATCTATCGCTCTGCGTGCACGCGGCAATTCCTGCAAAAGATCGAGCAGAAACTCTTTGGCCAGGATGGGTTTGTTGCGGGCGCGCTGCAGGCATAAATCGATCTGCACCGGCAGCGCATTGACGCGCGGGCACATCTCCAATAATTGCTGCAGTTGCTCTTCGGTGATGGGCTTCGTCACGCAATCGTTAAAGCCGTTTTTGAGTAGATGCTGTTGCTCTTCCGGCAAAACGTGAGCAGTAAGCGCGACGATGCATGTCTCGCGGTTTTTACTATCGCCACTGCGAATTACGCGCGCGACATCGGCACCGTTCAATTCCGGCATTTGAATATCGAGAAGAATCAAATCGAAATGCTCTTCGGCGCACAGCGTCAACGCATCGCGACCGTTGTGCGCGAGTCGCACCGAAGCGCCGAGTTCGCGCAACAGCACGTCCACCAGTTTCAGGTTGGTGGCGTTGTCGTCGACTGCCAGTACATGCACGTTCCTCACGATTAATGGAGGATTCACCGCGATTGCAGGCACGGCGCGATGGCACAACTGATCGCATAGTGCATCGTAAAGCTGCAGGTGATTAACGGGTTTCTGCAACGCGTGCATTGCACTTCGATACGCTGGCGGCGGCGCGCTCCCGTATTGCAACACAAGCAACGGCAGCGAGGCGGCTGGCAATTGTGGCGGTAGTGGCGTGCTTGCCGACGCGCTCAATAGCCAGCCATCGACATCGCGAGTATGGGCGCCAAATTCGTTGTGACTGTCGAGCGCAACAATGTGCATTCCCCAGTCTTCAAGAAGCTGTTGCAATGCTCGCCGCGATAGCGGTTCCGGATCGCATAGCGCCAACCGTTTGCCTTCGAGCAAATGAAACTGACGCAGCGACAGCGGTTTTTGCTGCACCGGCAATCGCAGTGAAAACCAGAAAGTCGAGCCATCGCCGAGATGGCTGTCGAGGCCAATTTCGCCGCCCATTTGTTCGATCAGCTTTTTACTGATGGCAAGGCCGAGGCCGGTGCCGCCAAATTCCCTCGACGTCGACGCATCGGCCTGCGCGAAGGCTTCGAAAAGTTGGCGCTGCTGCTCGGCAGAAATTCCGATGCCGGTATCGTTGACGCTTATTTTGAGCGGTACGCGCGCCGCCACGCTGCCGGCTGCTTCGACGTGCACAGCGATATGGCCGCGCGCGGTGAATTTAATCGCATTGCTGATCAGGTTGGTCAGCACTTGTCGCAGCCGTAACGCATCACCGATCAGCTCGGTGGGTACCTGCCTGTCGTAAAGCAAAATCAAATCGAGTTTTTTCTCGTTCGCGCTCGGCGCGAGCATCGCGAGCGTTTCTTCGATGGTCTCGCGCAAATTAAATGCGCTGTTGTCGAGTACCAGTTTGCCTGCTTCGATTTTCGAAAAATCGAGAATGTCATTGATGATGCCGAGCAGGTTTTCTGCGGAGTAGCGAATGGTTTCGAGGTATTCGCGCTGGCGTTCATCGAGCACGCTTTTCAGCAGCAATTTGGTGAAGCCGATAATGCCATTCAGCGGTGTGCGTAATTCGTGGCTCGTGTTCGCCAGAAACTCCGATTTGATTCGACTCGCCTCGAGCGCTTCGCGCCGCGCCAGATCGAGTTCGATATTTTGTACTTCGACGGTTTCGAGCGATTCGCGCAAGTCGCGGTTGGTCTGTTCCAGATGGCGACGTAATTCGATCGACGAGTGCTCGATGGTTGCCGTCATACGATTGAGATCTTCGCCGAGGTTATGCAGGGCGTTGCTTTTTTCCAGATGGATCGGCGTGTCGAAAGTGCCGCTGGCAATGCGCTGAATACCGGCGCGCAGCTGTGTTACCGCCGCGTCCAGCCGATTGCTGGCAAACACGGCGCTGATGCAGGCACCCAGCAGCGCGAGAACGACGATACAGCCACTGATGAATAGCAGCCGATACGTTTCGATCAGATAAGGCTGGCGCGAATAATCGACCATCACCCAACCGTCGGGCGCGAAGTCCGCCGTCGCTGCATTGAATGTGGCAGTGAAATGTTCGATGGGAAGTATCGGCTGAACGAAGCGCAGCGTTTCCGCCATTTCGGCGCTCTCGCTGCGATGAGAGAAATGACTCGGCAACGGCATCGACAGTTGTCGGCCGGAGTGCGCACGCGGCTGATGCCTGGAGTCGAAGACGGTGACCGATTCGACTCCCGGTTCTTCCAGCGCGAGCGCGGCCAGTTGTTGCAACGCTGCGTTGTCGTTCGCGCTCAACGACCGCCGAGCCGCATTCGCCAGCTGCAACGCAGTGGCGTGACCACGCTGCGTCAACAAGCGATCGACATCCTGCAAACGGCTATGGCTCAAATAAAACCCAAGCGCGATCGCAATCAGTAACGAGGGAAGTAACGCCGTGGCGATGATTAATGTTTTAAGACCGCGGCTTCGCATCGATCGACGCCATCCGAATTATTGGTGTGCCGGCATTATCGGCGCGCTGATCGGCAAATTCCACGCAGTAACGATTTCACACTTGTGGCGCCGGATACGCGGCCGGAGGTGCTTACCTTCCATGCTATGATCCGGCCCGCAAAAAGTAGCCGCTCAGCAGGATTTCAGCATGTCATTTCCCTCTGCCCCGTCGTTTCCAACGATCGAGGACTATATCGGCAACACGCCTCTGGTGCGTTTACAGCGCCTGCCCGGTAATTCGAAGCACACGGTTCTGGTCAAGCTCGAAGGGAATAATCCCGCCGGCTCGGTCAAGGATCGACCGGCGATGAGCATGATTCGCCACGCCGAAGCGCGGGGCGACATTGCGCCTGGCGATACGCTGATCGAAGCCACCAGCGGCAACACCGGGATTGCATTGGCGATGGCGGCGGCGATTCGCGGTTATCGAATGATTTTGATCATGCCGGAAACCGGCAGCGCGGAACGCAAGTTGGCAATGAGTGCATACGGCGCGCAGCTGATCGAAGTTTCCAAAGAAGAAGGGATGGAAGGCGCGCGTGATTTGGCGCTGAAAATGCAGGCCGAAGGCGCAGGCAAGGTGCTCGACCAATTTGCGAACGCCGACAATCCGCTCGCGCACTACGAGGGAACCGGTCCGGAAATATGGCGTCAGACCGGGGGCCGCATTACGCACTTCGTCGCGTCGATGGGTACCACTGGCACCATCATGGGCACCTCGCGCTATTTGAAAGAGCAAAATTCGGCCATTCAAATAATCGGATTGCAACCGACCGATGGCTCCGCAATTCCGGGTATTCGGCGCTGGCCGCAAGCGTATTTGCCGAAAATATTTCAACCGGAACGCGTCGATCGTGTCATCGATATGGATCAAGCGACGGCAGAAGAAACGATGCGCGCACTGGCTGCGCGTGAAGGTATTTTCTGCGGCGTTTCGTCGGGCGGCGCGGTCGCCGGGGCATTACAGATTTGTCGAGAGCTGGATGCACAGCCCTCGGTAGAAAATGCAGTGATCGTCGCCATTATTTGCGATCGCGGCGATCGGTATTTATCGACGGGTGTCTTCGGTACCTAACGTAATTCACATCCGATGAAATCGTTCATCGAACGAAGGGAATAGACAAAGGGCGGGAAGCAGCCCGAAGGTCAGACATGGTTAAAGTCCGCGAAGAACATCCTGAAAAAGCCGACGGCAGCGTCGATCTCGAACGCTGGGTGCGACGGCTGCATGTGCCCGATACGGTCAATCATGGCACATTGCTGCATTCATGCGGTGTTGCGCGCGCGGCCGATGAGCGAGTGCAATCCGATCCCGAAATATCGTGGGGCGAGGGTGCATCGTGTTTGCGCGCCGGTCTCGAAATGGCGGAAATTCTCGCCGAGTTGCATGTCGATCAGGACGGTCTGGTCGCCGCGATTCTGTATCGCGCGGTACGCGAAGGAAAACTTGCGAGCAGTGTAGTTGCCGATCAGTTCGGCGCACCCATTGCGAAATTGATCGATGGCGTATTGCGGATGGCGGCGATCAGCCGCGTTAAAACCGAGCGTGGACCGGTGCTCGGTCAGGTCGAAGACCAAAGCGATACCGTGCGCAAAATGCTCGTCGCGCTGGTCGACGATGTGCGCGTCGCGCTCATTAAGCTGGCTGAGCGCACGTGCGCCATTCGTTCGTTCAAGGACAATCCGGAAAAGCGCTACAAGCTCGCGCGCGAAGTCGCGGATATTTATGCGCCGCTTGCGCATCGGCTCGGCATCGGTCACATCAAGTGGGAACTCGAAGATCTATCGTTCCGCTATTTGCATCCGGATTCGTACAAAAAAATCGCGCGTCTGCTCGACGAGAAACGCCTCGATCGCCAAGGCTACATCGAGGCGGTTATCGCTGAATTGCGCGGCGAATTGGAAAAGGCGCATATCAAAGCCGAATTTTCCGGCCGCGCAAAACACATCTACAGCATCTGGCGAAAGATGCAGCGCAAGGGCATCGGTTTTTCGCAGGTCTACGATATTCGCGCGGTGCGCGTACTCGTCCCGGAAGTGAAAGATTGCTATGCCGCGCTCGGTATCGTCCATGGTCTATGGCGCAACGTACCGAACGAATTCGACGATTACATCGCGAATCCGAAAGACAACGGTTATCGCTCGTTGCATACCGCTGTGATCGGTCCACAGGGAAAAGTGCTCGAAGTGCAGATTCGCACATTCGACATGCACGAAGAAGCCGAATTCGGCGTGTGCGCGCACTGGCGTTACAAGGGCGCGGACAGCGAGCGCAAAAAGGTCGCGAGCTACGAAGAAAAAATTGCGTGGCTGCGGCAGGTGCTCGAATGGCACGAAGAGACCGGCGGCAGTGCGATCGATCTAACGGAACAGTTCAGCCGCGCGCAGGATCGCGTGTATGTATTCACGCCGGATGGTCACGTCGTCAATCTGGCGCAGGGTTCGACGCCGCTCGATTTCGCGTATCACATCCATACCGAAGTTGGACATCGCTGTCGTGGCGCCAAAGTTAATGGCCGCATCGTACCGCTCACGTATGTGCTGCAAACCGGCGAGCAGGTCGAGATTCTCACCGGTAAGGAAAACGCGCCGCGTCGCGATTGGCTGCAACCGAATCTCGGTTACATACGCGGCGCACGCACGCGGGCGAAGGTGCAGGCGTGGTTTCGTCAGCAAGCGCGCGAGGACAATATCGCCGCCGGCCGCAACCTGCTCGAAAAAGAGTTCAAGCGCCTCGCACTGACCAGCCTCGATTACAAAGCCGTCGCCGAGCGCGTGCGCTGCGCGACCGTTGAGGATATGTATGCCAGCGTTGGCATCGGCAGCATCAGCGCATCGCAGGTATTGCACGCCGCGCAATCGCTATTGACCAACGAAGAACGCGTCGCGCCGATATTGCCGCAAATCCGTAAACGCACAGCAAAGGACGCCGCGAGCACCGTCAATATTCGCGGCGTCGGCAATTTGCTGACGCACATTGCCGGCTGCTGCAAACCGGTGCCCGGCGATGCCATCGTCGGCTACATCACGCTCGGTCGCGGTGTCAGCGTGCATCGACAGGATTGTGCGAAAGCTTTGCAGCTGCAATATGCCGAACCCGAACGCATCATCGAAGTCAGCTGGGGTGACGAACAGAGCACTTACCCCGTCGAAATCCTGGTGCTCGCGCACGATCGACAAGGTTTGTTGCGCGACATTACACAGATGCTCTCCGCCGAGCGCATCAACGTGGTTGCAATGAACACGCTATCCGATGTTGCGAACAACACGGCGACGATGAAATTTACCGTCGAAATCACCGGCCTCGACGCGCTCGCCGGTCTGCTCGGTAAATTGAACGGCCTGCGCAATATTATTTCGGCGAGTCGCGTGCGCGAGGGTGGGATGTGACGCAATACACCATCGACGATTTATTAAAACTGATGATGCGCCTGCGCGATCCCGAACATGGCTGCCCGTGGGATTTGCAGCAGGATTTCGCCAGCATCGCGCCGCACACGCTCGAAGAATGCTACGAACTGATCGATGCAATCGAACGCGGCGACATGCCGCAAGTGCGTGAAGAGCTGGGCGACGTATTGTTCCAGGTGATTTTTTACGCACAACTCGGCCGCGAGCAGGAATTATTTTCGTTCGATGATCTCGTGCACAATCTGGTCGAAAAATTATTGCGCCGCCACCCGCATGTATTTCCGAATGGACAATTACGCGACGGAAATAGTTCATTGACCAATACCATTGCAGTCGAGCAGGTCAATCACAATTGGGAGCACATCAAGCAACAAGAGCGCCACGCGAAAAGCCAGCGCAGCGTGCTCGACGATGTGCCCGCTGCATTGCCGGCATTATCGCGCGCCGCGAAATTGCAAAAGCGCGCCGCCCGTGTCGGATTCGATTGGGAAAACTGGCGCGACGTGTTGACCAAAATGCGCGAAGAACAGCAGGAACTCGAAGAGGCGATTGCGTCTGAAAATCGCGCTCACATCGAAGACGAGCTCGGCGACTTATTATTCTGCTGTGTCAACTTGGCGCGTTTTCTCGATGTCGATCCCGAAACGGCATTGCGCGCATGCAATCGCAAATTCGAACGCCGCTTCGGTTTTATCGAGCAACAATTAGCGGCGCAGGGCCGCGAACCGCAACACGCCACGCTGGAAGAAATGGAAGCGCTATGGCAGGCGGCGAAAGCGAAAGAACGGGAATGATTTATTGTTTTTGTAACGCTGCAAAATGTTTTTGCCACAGTTCTAGATATCGCGGTGTCGGACCGATGTCTTCGTAAACGGGGTCGCCCTGTTCATCGGTTGCGACAACAGTATTGCCGCGAATATACGGCAGGCTTGCTTCGATTTCGCCTAATGCCGCAGCAAGCAGATCGGTAATCAGTTCTTCGCTGGTGCGTCGCGGAAACATTTCCGCGAGCGCGGCGATGCGCGCGGCATCTTCTACCGGCAGGCGCACGCTAAAACATTCTTCGGTCAATTCACCCGCCGCTGTTTTTTCCCAAACCGATATCAATTCATTCACTTTCATCGTTCATTCCTCGATTCACAGCGTCCGGCGCAGGCTGGACACTGGCAGACCAGGTGTGTAAGGTGTGGCGCCTTCTGATTACAGTTCCGCTACTGCTGGTAGGAGTGTTTTATGCGTATCATTTTGTTGGGCCCACCGGGCGCAGGCAAGGGCACGCAGGCCCAATTCATCATGCAACGCTACGCCATTCCGCAAATTTCCACCGGCGATATGTTGCGCGCTGCGGTTAAGGCTGGCACAGAGCTGGGGCTCAAAGCAAAAGCAGTAATGGATTCCGGCGGACTCGTTTCCGATGATTTGATTATCGGTCTAGTGAAAGAGCGTATCGCCAAACCGGATTGTGAAAAAGGCTTTTTGTTCGATGGTTTCCCTCGCACGATTCCGCAGGCCGAAGCATTGACCGCGTCAAAGATCGCTATCGATCACGTGGTTGAAATCGCTGTCGATGACGAAGAAATCGTTCAACGCATGAGCGGTCGTCGCGTGCACGAAGCATCCGGCCGTGTTTATCACCTCGTCAATAATCCGCCCAAGCGCGAAGGACTCGACGATGTTACCGGCGACCCGTTGATCCAACGTGCCGACGATAACGAGGAAACCGTGCGCAAACGTTTAAGCGTCTATCACGAGCAGACCAAACCATTGGTGGCTTATTATTCTGCGCAAGCCCGCGCTAGCGGCACAGTTCGTTATCACCGTGTTGAAGGCGTCGGCACAGTCGAGCAAATTCGCGATAAGGTGTTTGCGGAGCTGGAAGGCTGATCAACAAAGTTATCTGGATGGAAAGGCCTCGCATTGCGGGGCTTTTTTTTGGCCGATTAAAAGTGCTCCGCATACATCTATAAGATGGCGGTAGCGACAAATAGAGAGAAACCATAATGAAAACAGCCGTGGTGTTGATGAATCTGGGAACGCCGGCGCAGCCGACGGCATCCGCTATTCGCCATTATCTGCGCGAGTTTCTCAGCGATCGCCGCGTCGTCGAAATTCCGCGCGCGGTGTGGTATCCGATTCTCTATGGAATCATTTTGACATTAAGGCCGCGTCGTTTGGCGCCTGCATATGCCGAGATGTGGGATCGTTATGGCGATTCGCCGCTACGCGTCATCAGCAAAAAGCAGGTTGCCAAATTGCAACAACAACTACTCGAACAAAATACCGACGCGCCGCTCGTGCGGCTCGCGATGACTTACGGCGAACCGAAGCTGAGCAATATCGTTAGCGAGCTGCGCGCAAGTGGTGTCGAGCATATTTTGGTGTTGCCGCTGTATCCGCAATTTTCCGCTACTACGTCGGGTCCTATTTACGATCAGGTGGCATCATTGTTTCAGTCGCAGCGCGATGTGCCTTCGATTTCCGTAGTTAAACATTACTATCAACACCCACTTTATATAGAGGCTCTCGCCCAATCGGTGCGCGCACATTGGCAGCAATATGGCCGTGCGCAGCGATTGCTGATGTCGTTTCATGGCATTCCAAAACGCAATGTGGATCTTGGCGATCCATACCGCGACCACTGTTATGCAACCGCGCAACGACTTGCGGACGCATTGCAGCTGCGCGAGGGCGAGTGGCAGATTTCGTTTCAATCTCGCCTCGGTCGTGCCGAATGGTTGCAACCGTATACCGCGGAGATATTGCAGCAGTGGGGCGAGCAGAAGCTCGCTAGCATCGACGTGATTTGTCCTGCATTTGCTGCTGATTGCCTCGAAACGCTGGAGGAGATCGCGATCGAGAATCGCGATCGCTTTCAGCGCGCGGGTGGTGGTGAGTACCGATATATTCCTTGTCTGAACGATTCGGATACCCACATCGAATTGTTGCAGCAATTAATCGCGCAGCACCTTCCGCGTTAATATGTATGACGTTGCGCCTTACGTAAAAAATACTGTTATCGGATGAAAATATTTTCGCCGAGGCGGTGTTATCGGCCGAAATAGGTAACAAAAATCCGAATTTTATTTCGATAAATTTCCCAGAAATTCAAACACTTTATTTGCGTAGTTTATTTTCTGTGCTATTTTCAAACCGTTGTTGCGACGATGGCCTTTGTTGAGGAGACCTACAATGCCAA
>CBFHCK010000013.1:0-16512 GCA_965653955.1 uncultured Spongiibacteraceae bacterium | reverse complement strand
GCGCCGGCGAGTAGCGTCGCCGCACAGGCATTGCAATTACCGTTGCGGCAGCCGTAACGAACCAGCCAATTGGCGCGCTGCGCAGCGGCCAACAACGTTTCGTTGCCGTCGGTAAAAAAGCTGCTGCCGTCGTCGAGGCTGATGCGATAGCGCGTGTTCATCGCATTAATATCGTTAAACGCAGAAGTGTTGTTCAAGGTAACGCGGCGCTATTGCGCAAGGCGAGCAACATTTTTTGCAATGCCTGACCGCGATGACTGCAGCGATTTTTTAGCGCGGGGGAAAGTTCCGCCGCGCTGTGTTCAAGTTCAGGCACATAAAACAAAGGGTCGTAACCGAATCCCTGTTCGCCGCGCGGCGCAGTCAGAATCTTTCCTTCCCACGTGCCCTGACAAATCAATGGCGATGGATCGCGCGCGTGACGCATAAATACCAGCACGCATTGGAAGCGTGCGCTGCGTTGTGCATCGGGCACATCGGCGAGCAGTTCAATCAATTTGCGATTGTTCGATACATCGTTGGCATCGGTGCCGGCAAAGCGCGCGGAATAAATCCCCGGCGCACCGTTCAGCGCATCGACTTCAAGGCCGGAGTCATCGGCGAGGGCGGGTAGGCCGCTATGATGCGCGGCATTGCGCGCTTTCAGAATCGCGTTTTCAACGAAACTTAAACCCGTTTCTTCAATGTCGGGCGTGGCGAATGCCGACTGCGCAAGCACATGCCAGCCGGTATCGGCGAACAGTTGCTGAAATTCTGCGAGCTTGCCGCGATTGCCGCTGGCAAGCACCAATTGCCGCTCGCTGTTTTCGATCACTTTATTTATCGACATACCTAATTATTTATCAACATAAAAAGTGCGCGTAAATGAAATTTTAAATGGTGAACCAATCGGCGCGGGACCATCGATCAGCGGCTGCACGCTGATATCGAAGCGCAATGTTTCGCGATCGCTGAAGGGCAGTTGCGCGATGTAATAGATCGCGCCTTCTTCGCGAATTTCCTGAAATTCGAGTTTGCGCGGTTGGATCAAATCCGAATAGGTTCCAGCGATCTGTGCGGGTTGCGCGATCGTATTGTCGCCGCTGCGCCGCCGAATCGAAATGTTGAGTACTGCGCGATCGCTGCCTCGCACCAATTGATAATGCGCGGCGATGTCCGGCTGCAACAGCGTCGACGGAAAGACGTTGTAGTGCACATCGAAATCGCCGAAGGTCTTGCTGGTTTCGATAGAGCGCGCCTCGTCGCTTTGCGCCAGTGCGAGAGATGTAGCGAGCGCAAAGAATATCGATACGAAAACGGACAGTGAGTTTTTCAACGGCATTCCTCCATCAGCGCCAAGGTTGACGCGCCGCGGGCAGCGCGAAGACTCAGCGGGCGATATGGTACACCGCAGTGACCGCGAACAGGTTCGGCCACAGCCGTGCGAGCGGACCTGCAGAATTACCGGCGATCATCGCGCGATCGAGAATGCGGATATTTTTTTCCGCGCACAACGCTTCGAAATCCTTCACGGTGCAGAAGTGAATGTTCGGCGTGTCGTACCAGGTATACGGCAGAAATTTGGACACCGGCATGCGGCCGCGGCTGAACAGATACCAGCGCGCGCGCCAATGGCCGAAATTCGGAAATGTAATGATGCCGTGACGACCGATCCGCAACATTTCGTCGAGCACGCGATGCGGATAACGCAGTGCCTGCAAGGCGAGTGTCATCACCACCACATCGAAACTTCCGGTTTCGAAATTGCCGAGATCGTCGTTCAGATCCTGCTCGATCACATTGATGCCGCGCGCAACGCAGCGCGTAATATCTTCGGCATCGATTTCGACACCGAGGCCATCTGCGTTTTTATTGTCGCGCAGCGCCATCAACAGCGTGCCATCGCCACAGCCGAGATCGAGCACGCGGGCTTTGGGTTCGATCCAGTTCTGAATCAGCGTCAGGTCTAAGCGCATCAATCGAGCTCCGCATAAATGTTTTGCAGGAACGCTCGGAACACCGCTTCGTAACGCGCGTTCGGCACCAGAAACGCGTCGTGTCCATGCGGCGAATCGATGCTTGCGTAAGTCACCGAGCGTTTCGCCGCGATCAGCGCATCGACGATTTCGCGCGAACGCGTCGGCGAAAAGCGCCAATCGCTGCTGAACGACACCACGAGAAAATTACTGCGTGTGCGCCGAAACGCGGCAACCGGATCATCGTTGTACTCGCGCGCCAGATCGAAATAATCGAGCGCGTGCGTCATCAAGATGTAAGTGTTGGCGTCGAACGTTTTCGAAAACGCATCGCCCTGATGCCGCAGATAGCTCTGTACCTGAAATTCGACGAGATTATCGCTGCCGATTTCGAAATCGCCGGCTTTCAGATCGCGGCCGAATTTTTCCATCATGCCGTCCGCGGACAGATACGTGATGTGTCCGACCATGCGCGCGAGCGCGAGGCCTTGCGCCGGAATCGTGCCGTGTTCCAGATAGCGGCCGCCGTGAAAATTCGGATCGGTTTCGATCGCGCTGCGGGCGATTTCGTTGAATGCGATATTTTGCGCGGACAATTTCATCGCCGAGGCGATGACGATGCAGTTGCGCACCAGCTCGGGATACTCGATCGACCAGCGCATGGCCTGCATGCCGCCGAGGCTGCCGCCGATGATTGCGGCCCAGCTCGGAATATTCAGCACTTCCATCAGGCGCCGTTGTGTATGTACCCAATCGCGACAGCGCAGGCTCGGGAAATCCGGTCCCCAGGGTTTGCCGGTGTGAGAGTTCAGCGAGGCCGGACCGGTCGAGCCGTGACAGCCGCCGATATTGTTCAGACTGACGACAAAGAAATGCCGCGTATCGATCGGTTTGCCGGGACCGATGTAATCGTCCCACCAGCCCGGTTTTTTGTCGTCGGGCGAGTGATAACCGGCGGCGTGGTGATGACCGCTGAGCGCATGACAGATCAGGATGGCATTCGAGCGATCCGCGTTCAGTTCGCCATACGTTTCATAAACGATGTCGTAGCCGCGCAATTCGCGTCCGCACGCGAGCGTGATCGGCTCGGCGAAATGTTGTGTGCGCGGAGCGACCAGGCCGACGGAATTTGCAGGGAAGTTTTGCGGCATCGTGTGTTATCGATTTTGGGCAGGCAGCAGTCTAAAGAGTCACCGGAGGTGGCGCAATCGACAACGCGGCCGGCAGTTTGGCCGGTTGTGCGATGCGTACGGTTTTCTGTCGGCTGCTGTCGCCGCTGCTGATGGTCACCGCACGTTTCGCGACGCCGAACTGCTTCGCGAGAAACGCAATCAGGTGAATGTTGGCGCGTCCATCGACGGGCGGCGCGGTGATGCGAATTTTCAGACGCTCGACATGAATGTCGGCGCTGCCGGTTATCGTGCCGGCAAATTCATCGCGGCTGGCCTGCGGTTGCAAGTGACAGAACAGCAACAGGTCGCCGTTCTGCCAGCGATAAAACGTTCCGTCAGATATCAAGCAGCAGCAGGCCAAGGAACGAATGCGGCACCAGGCCGACTTTCATCGCCAAGCCGCTCAACACGATTTTTACTACGTTCAGCGCCAGGAACGCGACGATCGGCGAAAAGTCGATCCCGCCCATCGGCGGCAACAACCGGCGAAACGGCGCCATGATCGGCTCGGCGATTTGATTGATCAGCACGATCGCGGGGTGATAACTGCCAGCGGCGATCCAGCTCGTAATGATCGTCCCGATCATCACCAGAAAATAAATGTTGAATACGGTGACCAGACAGCCGAGCAGCGATATCGCCAGCGCCAGACCGATATTGAAATTAAACCCGCCGGTTTGAATGATGAACACGCTGACCACGGTTGCGAATTTCACCAGAATCGCCAGCAGCAGCGACGCCATATCGATTCCGAAAAAACCGGGGATCACGCGGCGCAACGGCTTAACGACAGGATTGGTGACGCGGACCAGCGCCTGCGAAATCGGGTTATAAAAATCCGCCCGCGCCAGCTGCAACAGAAAGCGCAGCAACACTGCCCATAAAAACAGGCTGCCGACACTGCGGATCAGAAAAATGGCGATGTCGCCGAGCATGCGGTAACTCCTGCTAATGAATTGTTCGGATTAATTCGAGCCCAGCTCGCGCGCCAATTCCGCCGAGCGATCATTGCATGCGGTTAGCGCCCGCAGGAACATACCGCGCAAATCGTCGGCCTCGAAACTGGCGATGGCACGTTCAGTGGTGCCGTTCGGCGACGTCACGCGGCGGCGCAGTTCGGCGGTATCGACATCGCTGTCGAGCGCCATCCGCGCCGCGCCGAGCGCAGTCTGCAAAGTCAGCAGTTTCGCCGTTTCCTCGGGGAGGCCGAGCTGTTCGCCGGCGGCCTGCATCGCTTCCATCACCATAAAGAAATAAGCGGGGCCGGAGCCGGATACCGCCGTCACTACATCCAGCTGCGCTTCGTTATCGACCCACAACGCAATGCCGACCGCACGCAAAATGGCATCGGCCTGCTCGCGCTGCGCGGTGCTGACAGCGGCATTCGCAAACAAACCGGTCGCGCCCAATTGCACCAGTGCGGGGGTATTTGGCATGCAGCGCACGATTGGCAGCTGACCGCCGAGCCAGCGCTCAATACTGGCGATTTCAATGCCGGCGGCAATCGAAATAATCAGCGGGCGCCGCTGCCGCAGTAGATCGGCCAGAGGCTCTAGGACTTGCTTCATCATCTGCGGCTTGACCGCGAGCACGACGACATCGGCCGTCGCAATGGCGTCGATGTTGTCGGATGTGCGGCGCACCGGCGCGACGCTGGCGAGCTTGTCGAGCGTCGCTGTCATCGGATCGCTCGCGACAATACGTTCGGCGGCAAAGCCCTGCTTGACCAAGCCGCCAATCAAAGCGGACGCCATGTTACCGGCGCCGATAAACGCCAATTGCGGTGAGTTCACTAAGCGATTCCCGAAAATAAAAGGGCGGAAAAAACCGGCGCTCAGTATAACGACGAGGCTGCGGAGCAGGAAGGATGTCGGGGGATAACGCTGCTTGTGCAATAATTCAACGCGATAAGCAAAGGAGTGCAGGAATGCCGACGATCAGTCTTTTTTACGGTATCGCAATAACAATGTATTACTTCGATAACGAACGCCACAATCTGCCGCATATTCACGCGCGTTTCCAAGGAGCCAATGCTGTCTTTTCGATAACCGATGCTGCATTGCTCAACGGCGAACTTCCATTAAGCAAAACCCGTCTGGTACAGGCCTGGATCGAAATTCACCGCGACGATTTACTGGCCGATTGGGAGCTGGCAATAACAGGACAAGCGCTGTTTCCGATTGAACCGTTGCATTGAGGAGATCGTGAGATGGAAGTAGTAGTGAGCGTAATCGCGCGTGAGGATTTCTCGCTGCTGCTTGAATTCAATACGGGCGAAGTCCGAACCTTCGATATGCGCCCTTACCTGGACAAAGGTATTTTTCAGCGCTTGCGCAATGTAGAAGCATTCAAGCAAGCCTACGTTGCACTGGATACAGTGTGCTGGCCCGGTGATCTCGATATTGCGCCCGAAACATTATATGACCGCTCTGAGCCGACGGACTTGTCTGATCCTAAATACGCGGTACATGATCCGCAGCCACCCTATCGTTAATCATTTTTTGAATCGTCAGCGCTGCGCATACCGATGCGCCAGCACCGAGCACACGAATAACTGCAGCTGGTGATACAGCATTATCGGCAACACGATCATGCCGAGACTGGGATGCGCGCCGAAAATCAGCGCCGCCATCGGAATTCCCGAGGCCAATGTTTTCTTCGAGCCGCAAAATACGATCGCGATTTCATCTTCGCGTTTGAAATGGAGTCGACGAGCCGCTGTTGTGCTGATCGATAAAATCACCGCGAGAAAGAGCGCTGCACCGAGCAGTGTGATGCCGATCAGACCAATGCCGTGCTGTTGCCAAAGTCCCGATTCCACCGAATTGCAGAATGCGGCATACACGAGCAGCAAGATCACGATTTTGTCGATGTTCGCCGTGTAGTGTTTGAAACGCGCTAGCCAATCGCCGATGAGTGGACGCAGCAGTTGGCCGAGCACGATCGGCAGCAGCAGCAATTGCGCGATCTTCAACATCGTTTCGCCGAGCGAAAGTCCGTTCGCATGCGTATCGCCCAGTGCCGTAATTAATAGTGGCGTCAGCACGATGCCGAGCAGGCTGGAAAGCGTCGCGTTAAAAATCGCGACCGGTACGTCACCGCGTGCGATAGCGGTCATCGCGACTGAAGATGAAATCGTCGATGGCAGTGCCGCCAGATAACAAAAACCGAGCATTAAATCGGCGGGTAACCAGCCTTTGAATGCGGCCGCGAATAACAGCCATAGCAGCGGGAAGATGACGAACGTCAGCGTCTGCACTAATAGATGTACGCGCCAGGCGAGCGCGCCGCGTCGCAGATTGGCCAGCGGCAGACCGACGCCGTGCAGAAAAAACACCAGCGCAATGCCGGCATTGACGACGAATTCGCTGTGCATCGCGCCGCCGCTGGCGCCGAATGTCGGAAACACGCTCGCCAGTACCACAGCTGCGAGCATGCCGAGCAAAAACCATTCGCGGCCGAGCCGTCGTAGCCACGTCATCGGTTACGACTCTTTCGATCCGGCGCGCGCGCCGAAGATATCGGTGCCGACGCGAATCATCGTTGCGCCGGCTTCTATCGCCAGTTCGAAATCGTCCGACATACCCATCGACAATGTATCGAGCTGCGGCCAGCGCTGGCGCTGCTGTTCGAACAGCGCGCGCATCTTGATAAACGCTTCGCGTTGATCGGATGGGTTTGCGTGAGGTTTCGGAATCGCCATCAGTCCGCGCACGCGCAAATGCGGCAGCTCGATAACCGCTTCGAGCAAAGAGGAGAGGGCTTCGGGTGCAATGCCGGATTTGCTCGCCTCATCGTCGATGTTCACCTGCACGCAGACATTCAGCGGCGGCATCTCACTTGGCCGTTGCGCGGATAAGCGCTGCGCCAACTTGAGCCGATCGACCGAATGCACCCATGCAAAGCGCTCGGCGATAGGGCGGGTTTTGTTCGATTGCAGCGGGCCGATGAAATGCCATGTCAGAGGCAGGCCGTCGAGCATCGCGATTTTTTCGATGGCTTCCTGGCAGTAATTTTCACCGATATCGCTGAGACCGGCGTTGTGCGCGGCGCGAATGGCAGAGTCGGGCTGCGTCTTGCTGACCGCGATCAACGTGACATCGGATTCGGCGCGGCCCGCGGCGCGGCAAGCTCGACCGATGCGTTCACGGACCTTTGCTATATTGATTGCTACGTTGGCTGGCATGGCTCGACTGCTCGGAGAACGCGCATCGCGTTCGTCCGTCTGTGATTGTTATCGCATTTGCCCATTTCTCGGCGGCGCGCTCGCGAGCGCCGACTATTATAACCAGGCCGCCGCTCGCGGCTTGTAAAGGAAATCGCATGGATATTACCGAACTGCTCGCCTTCAGCGCCAAACAGGGCGCGTCCGACTTGCACCTCTCCGCTGGCTTGCCGCCGATGATTCGCGTCGATGGCGATGTGCGTCGCATCAATCTGCCGCCGATGGATCATAAACAGGTGCACGGTCTGATCTACGAGATCATGAACGACAAGCAGCGTAAGGATTACGAAGAGTTCCTCGAAACCGATTTCTCGTTCGAAGTCCCCGGCGTCGCACGTTTCCGCGTCAACGCGTTCAACCAGAATCGCGGCGCCGGCGCGGTATTTCGGACGATTCCCTCGAAAGTGTTAACGATGGAAGACCTGGGGCTCGGCCAAGTGTTTCGCGATATCTGCCACAACCCGCGCGGCCTCGTGCTTGTCACCGGCCCGACCGGCTCGGGTAAATCGACCACGCTCGCGGCGATGATGGATTACGTCAACGACAGCCGTTACGAACACATTCTGACGATCGAAGATCCGATCGAATTCGTGCATGAATCAAAAAAATGCCTGATCAACCAGCGCGAAGTGCACCGCGATACGCACGGCTTCAACGAAGCGTTGCGCTCGGCGCTGCGGGAAGACCCCGACATCATTCTGGTCGGCGAATTGCGTGACCTCGAAACGATCCGCCTCGCGCTGACCGCTGCAGAAACCGGCCACCTGGTATTCGGCACATTGCACACCACATCGGCCGCAAAAACGATGGACCGGATTATCGACGTATTTCCCGCGGCCGAGAAAGACATGGTGCGCTCGATGTTGTCCGAATCGTTGCAGGCCGTTATTTCGCAAACGCTGATGAAAAAAGTCGGCGGCGGTCGTATCGCTGCGCACGAAATCATGATCGGCACGTCGGCGATTCGAAATCTGATTCGCGAAGATAAAGTTGCACAAATGTATTCGGCGATTCAAACCGGCGGCTCGATCGGCATGCAGACAATGGATCAATGTCTCGGTGAGCTGATCAACAAACGTCTGGTAACGCGCGATGAAGCGCGCACCAAGGCGCGTTTCCCCGACAAGCTTTAAACAACAAAAATTTCTCGCAAAGCGAGTTCGCACATTAACGGAGCACTGCGGTGGATATCGAAAAATTACTGGGCCTGATGGTAGAGAAAGGCGCATCCGATTTATTCATCACTGCCGGCGTGCCGCCCTCGGTCAAAATCAATGGCCGCGTCGTGCCGGTGACCACCACACCGTTAAGCCCGGAAAAGACGCGTGAAACAGTGCTCGGCGTGATGAACGAAACGCAGCGTCGCGAATTCGTGCAAACCAAAGAATTGAATTTCGCGATCAGCGCGCGCGGCATCGGCCGTTTTCGCGTCAGCGCGTTTTATCAACGCAATCTCGCCGGCATGGTGTTGCGTCGCATCGAAACGCATATTCCGTTGATCGAAGATTTAGGTTTACCCGACATCGTTAAAGATCTTTCGATGACGAAGCGCGGGCTGGTGATTTTCGTCGGTGCAACCGGCGCGGGTAAATCCACATCGCTCGCATCGATGATCGGCCATCGCAATCGCAACTCGAAGGGCCATATTATTTCGGTCGAAGATCCGATCGAATACATTCACCAGCACGAAGGCTGCATCGTCACGCAGCGCGAAGTGGGCATCGATACCGAGTCGTTCGAGGTGGCGCTGAAAAATATGCTGCGCCAGGCGCCGGACGTGATCATGATCGGCGAGGTGCGCACGCGGCAAACGATGGAGCACGCGATCACGTTCGCCGAGACGGGCCATCTATGTTTATGCACACTGCACGCGAACAACGCGAACCAGGCGCTCGATCGCATCCTGCATTTCTTCCCCTCCGAACGACATCCGCAATTGTGGATGGATTTATCGCTGAACTTGAAAGCGATGGTCGCGCAACAATTAATTCCAACACCGGATGGTAAAGGCCGGCGTGCATGTGTTGAGGTGCTGATTAATACACCGCTCGCATCGGATTTAATTCGTAAAGGCGAAGTGCATTTGTTGAAAGAGCTGATGACGCGATCGACCGAGCAAGGTATGCAGACGTTCGATCAACATTTATATGAAATGTACAGTCAGGGCGAAATTACTTACGAAGATGCAATCGCGCATGCCGATTCGGCCAACGATTTGCGTTTGATGATCAAACTCGGAGCCGATGCCGATCCGAATGCATTGATGGAAGGCACCCTCGGTCTGGCAATCGAAAGCGATAAAGAAAGCGATCGCGGCCGGAAAATGGGGCGTTAAATTTATCGGTCGTTAGGCATTAGCGGCAAACCACCCTTCAAGAATCACGCATGCACTCAGGCTGTCGACACCGGCTTGCTTGAAATTGCGGTGGCCGCGCGCGAGCAATTCGCCGCGTGCTTCGAAGCTGCTTAAGCGTTCATCCCACGTCGCTACCGGTAAACCAAAACGGCCGTGCAGGCGGCGCGCGAATTTTTCGGCGCGCAGCGACATGTCCGATTCGGTGCCGTCCATATTCAACGGCAAACCCACCAATAATTGTTGCGGGCGCCATTCGTCGATCAATGCAGCGATGGTTTCCCAGCGCGGTACGCCATCTTTAGCGGGAATGGCGCTGAGCGGCGATGCAGTGCGTGTAATGGTTTGCCCCACCGCGACACCAATGCGCTGTGTGCCGTAATCGAACGCGAGAATGCAGCGCGGCTTGGGGGCGGATTTAATTTCGTCGGAAATGGATTTTTCAGGCATGACCTGCGCCGGGCGCGATTAATGCGAGATCGATACCGAGTTTTGCAGCGGCTGCGTTGAGGCGTTTTTCGATCGGCGTATTAAAAATGATGTCGCTGTCCGCCGGAATCGTCAGCCACGAATTCGCGGCGATTTCCTCTTCGAGCTGCCCCGCGCTCCAGCCCGCATAACCCAATGCGACCAGCGATGCCTGCGGGCCGCGATTATGCGCGAGTGCATCGAGAATATCGGCTGACGTGGTAAGACTGATTTCGTCGCTGATCGGCAGCGTCGCTTCCCAGCGTTGGTCATCGGTAGGATGCAACACGAACCCACGATCGGTTTGCACGGGGCCGCCGACCATCACCGGATCTTCCGTATGCGCTAAATCGCCGTCGAGTTTCAATTGTTCCAGGATTTCACCGAGGGCGATGCCTGCGGGACGATTGATGACAATACCCATCGCGCCCTGTACGGAGTGTTCGCACAAATAAGTCACGCTGTGCGCAAAAAGACCTTCGCTCAGCGAGGGCATCGCGATCAGAAAATGATTTTTCAAACTGTCGAAGTTGGTTTCCATAAAGGCATTATGGAGAGTGTTTCGATTTACTCAAGGTGCATTATCTGGAAGTGCAGACCGCGCCGCTTAGTTCGACGAGCTAAAACGGTCTTTATGAAAACGCCACGTGCGAATAATTTCGAGCACATCGACCTGTCGGCGCATGTCGACGGGAAATGCATCGTAAGGTGCGGCGAGATGCACAATGCGAATCGCCGCTTCGTCCAATAATTTATGCCCCGACGATTTCAACACTTTCACTTCATCGACTTCGCCGTTCGGCAGTAACGCCACCATCAAACGCAATTCGCCATAAATATCCTTGGCGCGTGCCTGCTCGGGATAATTGCGATTGCCTACGCTCTCGATACGTTCGCGCCATTGATTTAAATACTGCGCATCCTCGGAATGTTTGGTGGCCAGCGATGTTAAGCGCCGAACGCGCGGTCGCGCGGCATAGGCCTGGCGCTGAATATCGAGCTTCGCTTCGAGGCTGGCGATTTCAAGGCTGCGCTGTTGAACGGTGACATCGCTCTCCGCTTGCTGCGTTGGGGTGTCTTTATCGTTGTGCAACGCGGTTTTGTGTTCGGCGCGATTGCGCGTCGCGATCTGCGCTTTCTGTTCGCTCTTTTGTTTCAACGCCGCCGATTGCCGGGTAGGGCTGATATCGCGGATGACGTTATCGTGAAAATCCGCCGTTTTCCGCGTTGTCAGCAACGCTTTTTCATCGAGCGTGCCGCTGCCTTCCTGATTGTGCTGCGCAATAAAATCCGCGCGCTGCGGCGCTTTGTCACTTTTATATTGTGCGAGCGTGATTTCGAGTGTCGATGCCGAACGGGGGTGCTGTTCGCGCGTGAATGTCACGCCGAGAATAAATAATGCGTGAAATGCGAGCGCGAGCAGCAGCGTAAAACCGAGCAGATCGTGACGCTGTTCGAAAGGTTGTGCGGCGTATGCCATTTCAGACCCGTTGTTGTAATTTCGCGGCGATGCAATCCATCAATTGCGCGCCGATATCGGTGTGCTCGATGCCCAATTGATGACAGTGCGCATCGATTTCGCGCGCACACGTCGGGCTGGTGACATTGATTTCGGTAAGGTAATCGCCGATCACATCGA
The DNA here is from genome assembly GCA_965653955.1 of uncultured Spongiibacteraceae bacterium. Taxonomy (GTDB): domain Bacteria; phylum Pseudomonadota; class Gammaproteobacteria; order Pseudomonadales; family CAMLJR01; genus CAMLJR01. The sequence goes on along the minus strand of CBFHCK010000013.1, from coordinate 4,700 downwards.
GCCCGACGAATAATAATCCGCGTTCGCGCAACGCCGGGCCGACCTGCGCGGCGATCCAGCGATCGCGTTCGGATAACGGCTGCGGCCGGCCGGTGCCGCCGGCGGCGAGATTGCCGCGACTTTCTCCGGCCATCGGTACGCGCGCCAGGCAATAGGGCACCGGCTCGCCATCGATCATCAGAATACGTTTATCGCCATCGACGATCGCGGGAATATAGCGCTGCGCCATGATCGTATTACGGCCGTGGTTGGTGAGCGTTTCGATAATCACATTCAGATTGGGATCGTCGTTGCGCACGCGAAAAATCGAGCTGCCGCCCATGCCGTCGAGCGGTTTAAAAATGACATCGTTGTGCGCACGGTGAAATTCCTTCAATTGCTGTTTATCGCGGCTGACCAGCAGCGGCGGGCAGCATTGCGGAAATTGTGTCGCGAACATTTTTTCGTTGCAGTCGCGCAGGCTTTGCGGCTGATTCACCACCACCACGCCGAGCTTTTCGGCCGCTTCGAGAATGTACGTGCTGTAGACGTATTCGTTATCGAACGGCGGATCCTTGCGCATCAGCACGACATCGAGATCGGCCAATGGGCGTAACTGCGGTTCGTCGAGGTCGTACCAATGCTGGGGGTCGCGATGCACACGCAAGCGCCGCATCGTTGCTTGCGGCGCGCCGTCGTGTAAAACCAGATTACTTTGCTCCATGTAGAACAATTGCCAACCACGATCCTGCGCCGCCCACAACAGTGCCAGCGTCGTATCCTTTTTGTAGTTGATGGCTGCGATCGGGTCCATCACGACCCCGAGAGAAATCGTCATTTTGCTACCTGCTTCTAAATAAAGAGCTATTTCTAAATAAAGGGCTGTTTCGAAACGGGATGCTCCTTCCAAAAACAATTGGCCCGAATCTGAATAAGGGTCGGCGTGCTTTATTGGAGACCGCTTCTATACTACTTAACCTGGGTCATCAGCACTGGTTAACCTGAGCCGTCACCAATGGCTAACCTGAATCCGCGACCCGTCGCTCCACGCCCGGCAGATGCGTAGTCTTCGTCTATAGTAGTGAAGCTCGCAGCGCAGCGGAGCGCGACACTGTAGCAAAAAGCCGAGGCGATGAGCCTTAACGAACAGCCGTAGTTGCCCTGTCGAAGCGGGCAGAGAGGTTAGTTGCAAACATGGAACCGAATTTCCAAGATTTAAAAGTGATGGTGATCGACGATTCGAAGACGATTCGCCGCACCGCCGAAACGCTGCTGAAGAAAGTCGGCTGCGATGTAATCACAGCGACCGATGGCTTCGATGCGCTGGCAAAAATCGCCGATACACGCCCTGATATTATTTTCGTCGACATCATGATGCCGCGTCTCGACGGTTATCAAACCTGCGCATTGATCAAAAATAACAGCGAATTCAAATCGACCCCCGTCATTATGCTGTCGAGCAAAGATGGTTTATTCGATAAAGCGAAGGGTCGTATCGTCGGTTCCGATCAATACCTGACTAAGCCATTCAGCAAAAACGAATTACTGGGCGCGATTCAGGCCCATGTAGCGCACGCGCATTGAGCCCAATCGCTGAAATAACAGCGGGATAACCCATCACTCCCACAACGGGGTGATACAGGAGGATTAATAAAAATGGCCCGGGTACTCATTGTCGATGACTCGCCTACCGAAACTTTTAAGATGAGCTCGATTCTGAGCAAGCACGGCTATGAAATCCTCACCGCCGATAACGGCGAAAAAGGGGTGGCGGCCGCGCGCAAGGAATTGCCCGATGTGGTGCTGATGGATGTGGTAATGCCGGGCCTCAACGGCTTCCAGGCCACGCGTCAGCTGAGCAAAGACGAAAGCACCAGCCATATTCCGGTCATCATCGTTACCACAAAAGATCAGGAAACCGATCGCCTGTGGGGCCAGCGCCAAGGCGCGAAAGGCTACCTGACCAAGCCGGTCGACGGTAAGGTTCTTGTCCAAACGATTGAAAACGTTCTTAAAGCGTGAGTTCGATGGAAGAGGGATTGATTGTGAGCGCCGCTGAGCCGATCGAACCGTTCGCGGCGCTGGTCGCGTTGGCGCAGAGCAGCATGCAGCATGCGCATGGCCTGCCGGCACAGATCGACATCAAGCCGCATTGGAGCGGGGTCGGTTTTACGCTGGCCGGGCAGCGCTTTGTCGCTCCGATGGCCGAAGTGGCCGAAATTCTGTCGGTACCGAACAGCACCCGGTTACCCGGCGTAAAACCTTGGGTGCGCGGCGTGTCGAACGTGCGTGGCCGGCTGTTGCCATTGCTCGATCTCGAAGCGTTTTTCGGCAGTGCGCTGGCCGGCAGCCGCAAGCAGCAGCGGGTTCTGGCGCTCGAATACGGCGACCTCTACAGCGGGTTGATCGTTAGCGAAGTGCACGGCATGCAGCATTTTCCGGTGGATAGTTTCCATACCGATATCGCTGATGAACTGGCGCCGATGCGGCCTTTCATTGCAGGCGCCTATCGGCAGAACGAACGCGATTGGGCGGTGTTCAGCCCATTCAAACTGGCGCGTGACGAGCGTTTCTTCAACGCGGCGGCGTAACTACATTCATTTCATTGTTCATTAATTACTTGGCGGCAAACGCTTCGGGTGGGAGTCCGAATCATGGCTAAACAACAAAACTTTCTGTCAGGCCTGCCGGGTAATCCGGTCATCACCGCTGCATTGCTGGTGATGATTGCGGGTTTCCTCGGCGCGGTGTTCAACGCATGGTACGTGTTGCGCCACGCCGGCTACGATCAACACTATCTCGAACTGACCGGCGAACTGCGCGTACTGTCGCAGCAGCTGGCGACGTCGTCGCGCGAAGCGACCGGCGGTAAGGCCGCGGCGTTCGACACGCTGAAGAAGACGCGCGCGGAATTCGATCAGGTGCTGCAACAGCTGGTGAAAGGCGATAAGCAGGCGCCTGCGCCGACCGGTCTCAATACCGAGCTGAATGAACTGAACGGTCTTTGGACCAAGGTGAATGTGGCTGCCGGCACCATCGTCAACAGCCGCGAACGCGTACTGTTCCTGCACGATGTTGCGAAAACACTGAACGATTCGATCCCGGAATTGCAGCAGGAATACAACAACGTCGTCGAAATTCTCGCCCAGGGCAACGTCCCGGCGGATCAGGTGATGATCGCGCAACGCCAATCGTGGCTCGCTGAACGGATCGCCCGCAACGTCGACAAGATGCTCGAAGGTCAGACCGATGCGCCGCAGGCCGCCGACCAGTTCAACCTCGATGCCAGCACGTTCGGTACCGTGTTGCAGGGAATGCTCAACGGCAATGCCGCGATGCGTATTTCGCGCGTCAACGACAAATCGGCGCGTAGCTCGCTCGATGAAATCAACAAGCTGTTCCAGTTCGTCAGCGGTTCGGTCGATGAGATTTTCCAGGCATCGCCGGAGCTGTTGAAATCCTCGCAAGCGTCGGCCGCGATCACCGTCGATTCGCCGAAAGTGATGGAAGCGACCACGAAACTGGCTGAACACATCAACCGTCTCGAAGACGAACGTTTGCTGACGACGCGCACCGCGCTGTTCTTCGTCGCCGTCGTGCTGTTGTCATTAGCCTTCATCGGTACGCAGTTGTTCCTCAACACCCGGGCCCGTCTGCGTGAAACCGCCGAGCAGAACGAGCGTAACCAAAACGCCATTCTGCGTCTGCTCGACGAGCTGACCTATCTCGCCGACGGTGACTTGACTACAACCGCCACCGTAACCGAGGACTTCACCGGCGCGATCGCAGACTCGATCAACTTCACGATCGACCAGCTGCGGATTCTGGTGTCGTCGATCAACGACACGGCGTTGAAGGTTTCGCAAGCGGCGCAGGAAACGCAGTCGACCGCGCTGAACCTCGCCGAAGCCTCCGAGCATCAGGCGCAGGAAATCGCCGGGGCGTCCGCCGCGGTAAACGAAATGGCGGTAACGATCGATCAGGTATCGTCGAACGCCGGCGAATCGGCACAGGTCGCGGAGCGGTCGGTTGCGATCGCGAACACCGGCGCCGAAGTCGTACAGAACACGATTAAAGGCATGGATAACATCCGCGAACAGATTCAGGAAACCTCGAAACGGATCAAACGTCTCGGCGAATCGTCGCAGGAGATCGGTGACATCGTCAGCCTGATTAACGACATCGCCGACCAGACCAACATCCTCGCGCTGAACGCCGCCATTCAGGCGTCGATGGCCGGCGATGCGGGCCGCGGCTTCGCGGTCGTTGCCGACGAAGTTCAGCGCCTTGCAGAACGTTCATCAGCGGCGACGAAGCAGATCGAAGCGTTGGTTAAAACGATTCAATCGGATACCAACGAAGCGGTTATCTCGATGGAGCAAACCACGTCCGAGGTGGTGCGCGGTGCGCGTCTGGCGACCGACGCCGGCGAGGCGCTCGAACAGATCGAGCGCGTATCGCAGGAATTGGCCGAGTTGATTCAGAACATCTCCAACGCGGCACGCCAACAAGCCTCGTCGGCCGGTCACATCTCCAACACCATGAACGTGATTCAGGAAATCACCTCGCAGACATCGACCGGTACCACCACCACCGCGCGTTCGATCGGTAACCTCGCCTTAATGGCGCAGGAGCTGAAGAACTCGGTGGCGGGCTTCAAGTTGCCGGACGAGGAGAAACGGTCGGGCGTTTAAGCCTGACCGCTGCGCCGGAGCACGGCT
>CBFHCK010000012.1:0-16515 GCA_965653955.1 uncultured Spongiibacteraceae bacterium | reverse complement strand
TTTTAAGTATGAAACAAGACTCTCTTCACTTTTTAAAGCTGCCCCATTTCTTATTATGCATCTCCCAATTCTCTTGGCAGAGATATTGCTCAGTGGGGTGACGAGACCCTGGGAGGTTTCATGAGCGGCTTGAAGGAGGGTTATCAAATGGGTGCTCGAGAAGCGTCTGCCAGATTAGAGAGTTTTCCACCACTTTCTTCTTCTACTGCGGCAGTCGCGCCATATCGCCGCCGGTCGCGGCGCTTGCTTCAAAACCACGACACATTGCTACAGCATGCGCAAATCGGTTTGAGCATGGCTGCGTCGGTAATCGGTTTGTTGATTTTAGCGTGGTGGAGAGATGGCGAAATTGCTCCGCAATATCGCACGCTGGGAATCACCTCGGCGTTAATCATGTTGGTTATTTACGAATGGCGCGGAGTTTTTCGCCGCTTCGATGGTCGCGGTCTGCTGCGCATCTGTAATTCATGGTTGCTAGTAGTAGCGCTTGTGCTCGGTCTCGCGTTCTTCACGAAGACCAGCGAAAATTTTTCGCGGCTTGTTGTCACCGGTTGGATATTTCTCGGTTACGCGCTGCAAGCAGTGGGTTATCAACTGTCATATCACTTTTCGCAGAAAATTCGCGCGCAATATCGCCGGCCGGTGCGCACCATTGTGCTCGGCTCCACCGGCATTGCGCAGCATCTGGTTGCAAGCATCAACAAGAATGTATGGATGCCGGATCAGGTTGTCGGCATTGTCGATGATGCATTGACCGATGTTGAAAGCTGGAATATGGGCCAGATTCGCTATTTGGGAACGTTCCGCCAAATTACCCAGATCATTGAGAGCAATAACATCGATCGTGTGTATATCGCACTGCCGATGAGCTGCTCGCAAATGGTCGAGCAGGTTTATAAAGACATCGCGAACTCATCGGTTGATGTCGTCTGGGTACCCGATATTTTTAATATGCCGTTATTGAATCACTCGGTGCGCGAATTGAACGGGTTGCCGCTGGTAACGCTGTCCGAAAGCCCGTTGATGTCCGAGTCGCAGTTGTTCTGCAAATCCATTCTGGATAAAACGATTGCCGCCACGGCGCTGTTATTGCTGAGTCCATTGATGCTCACCATCGCATTCTTGGTGCGCCGTTCTTCACCCGGCCCAATTATTTTCAAGCAAAAACGCCATGGCTGGGATGGACGCATTATCGAGGTATGGAAATTTCGCTCGATGTACATGCATGACGAAAAGCATGTACGCCAAGCTTCGCGCAATGATGATCGCGTCACGCCGATTGGACGATTTATTCGTCGCACGAGTATCGATGAATTGCCGCAATTGTTTAATGTTTTGATGGGCACAATGTCGTTGGTTGGTCCGCGCCCTCATGCGTTGGCCCACAATGGTTTTTATTCGCAATATATTTGCTCGTACATGATGCGCCATCGCATTAAACCGGGCATTACCGGTCTTGCGCAGGTCCATGGTTTACGCGGCGAAACCGAGACGCTGGATAAGATGTTGCATCGGGTTGAATATGACATCGATTACATCAATCGCTGGTCGATTTGGCTCGATATGATCATTCTGATTAAAACGCCGTTTTCATTGTTTTCGCGCAATGCCTATTAAGTTTTCACGCAACGCTTATTAAATTTTGCAGCAGCCAAAGTTAAGTAAATGAAAGAGTCGTCGAGCGGGGCGACGACTCTTTCCGATTGGCGCCATTGGCGCCATTTTATTTGGGGTAAATATGAAGTTGCTGGAAGGTGTCGCATGGTCTGCTATCCGAGGTTGGGGCAGCCGCGTGATCAACTTGGCGGTGTTTTTTGTTTCCGTTCGCTATCTCACGCCTGCGGAAATCGGCATTTTCAGTTTGGTTGCCGCATATCTGATGGTGTTTCAAGTGCTGGGCGAGGGCGGTCTCGCTGATTTTATTGTGCAGCGTAACGACGATAATCATCGTCAGGACTCCGTGATTTTCTACGCGCAAATTGCCACCAGCTTGACCATCGGTTTCGCATTAGCCGGTCTCTCGCCGTGGGTCGCGCCGCTGTTGATTGAACACGCGGATGCGGTGCTGATTTTTGCAATTACCGCAGTCACGATCCCAATGGCGGCTGCGGTGCGTGTACCGGAAGCGTTGTTGCGAAAACAGCTTCGGTTTAAGGCATTGGCGATGCGCGGGCTGATAGCCACCACGCTCGCCGGTATTGTCGGCGTGACGCTTGCGATGCGCGGTTATGGTGTTTGGGCGTTGATCGTAAAAACGCTGGTCGAAGTAGGCGTCGATGGCATTGCGGTATACACCGCTTCGCGCTGGCGGCCCGCGCTTATAAAGCGTGCAGATGGCGTGTTATTGCGCGGCCCTTACTCATACGGAAAACATTTACTCGGTGCGCGTCTGACCGAAGCGTTCTATCAGAGAATCGACACTTTTCTTATCGGGCACTTTATCGGGGCCTCTGCATTAGGTTTCTATTCGGTTGGCCAAAAAATTTACCAAGCACTGCTGGAGCTGCTTTCAAAAGTATTTTCGAACGTCGCGGTGCCGTATATGGCCAAGGAAAAAACCAATCCAGCGGCGTTGCGGAAAGTGTATTTCAATTTTCTCAACCTCGTGTCGATGGTCGCCTTCCCAATTTTTACTTACATCTTCATGTTCGCCCGCGAACTGATACTGCTGATGTTTGGCGCCGAGTGGGCGCAAACCGCATGGATACTACAGGCGCTTTGTGTGCTTGGCGCGATCAACTGCGTGATGTTTTTCAACGGCCCCGTGCTGGTTGCCGTGGGCGATTCGAAGGCTTATTTCGCGCTGAATATTCAGCGCACGATTATTCTGACTGCGCTGTGTTTAATCGGTCTGAATTTCGAACTGCCCGGTGTCGTTGCCGCAATGGTAGCGAGCGGCATCGTGATCGCCCCATTGGCTCATCTTGCATTGAAGCCTTGGATGGAAGTGAGCGCGATCGACGTTCTGCGCGAGCTTGCAAAAGGCACATTGGTTGCGCTTGTTCTCGGCGCGGCTGTTGCATTGTTGAAAATCGGACTCGGCAATTTTGAGTTGCCGATCAGGCTGCTGGTAAGTGGAGCAGTCTTTTTCTCGCTGCTTGCGACGATTTATTTTCTGCTGCACAAAAACCGAACCAGCGTCGCGGTTTCGGGTTAAGTGTCTGCATTTGAATTACGGACGACCAACCAATGACGGAAACTAAAGTTTGGGTGATAAGCCTCGCCGATGCCGAACAGAGACGGACTCAATTCTCGCAGGCAGCCCGCGATGCCGCACTTGATTGGAGTTTCTTCGACGCGCATACCCGCTTGGGCGGCGATCTTAACTATCGAGCAGACGACAGCATTCTTCATCACGGTAGAACGTTGCGCGCGGGGGAGCTCGGTGCGTATTCAAGCCACTACGCTCTCTGGACGTGGTTGTTGCAATCCGATTACGAACAAATAGTAGTACTTGAAGATGATGTGCAGCTGGATTGGGATTATCTGCATTTCCTGGCGAATCATGATTTTTCCGCGATGGGCATTCCCTATCTGCGCATGTACACAAAAATTCCCGCGCGTTGGCGTTACGCCAAATCTCCGTTTTTGGATCGGTACCATCATTTAATTCGTTTTACGAGTTATGCGTTGGGTACCCAGGGGTATTTACTGACGAAGGACGGCGCACGGGCTTTTGTGGAATTCGGTCGCACTATTCGTTATCCGGTCGATGCATTCATGGATCGTTACTGGGAGCACGGTGTCGACAATCTCGGCATTTATCCGTTTCCGATTCACGAGCGCAGCATTCCGTCGATGATCGGCGAGCAACGCTTTGTTAGCGAACCGCTTTCGATGCGCCAGCGCAATCAATTCAAAGCGAACCGGCTGTTGGATAAGTTGCGCATGTGGACCGCCTATTTCAAACCGGAAACCAAAAGCATGCGCACGCGCAGAAATATCGAGCCGATCCGATTTAGCGCAGAAGCAACAACCAAATAGTTTTTACGACGACCCAGTCAATGAAAATATTATTTTTAAGCCATACCTATTGGGACAGCCTTTATCGAGTGGGCAGCCATCATTTGGCGAACAGTTTGGCGCTAGCGGGCCACCAGATTCTGTACGTGTCGACATCCGTGAGCCCGGTGCACTATTTAAAGTACGGGGCCGTGAAGGAGCGCATGCAGCGAGCGGGAAAGTTGCAGCAGGTTAACGAAAATCTGCATACCTATGTTCCTCGCACATTAATTCCCTGCGGCTTGCTGGTTCGCGATGGTTTTGACTGGGCTTTTCCACGCGCCGATGAAATTCAACGTCTTTGCGCAAAGCTTAAAATTGATGAGTTCGATCTGGTGCTCGTCGACGATCCCAAATTGATGGGCCTGCTGCGTCATGTGCGCTACAGGAAACTGATTTATCGCCCCACCGATATCTACAGCCAGATGGGTTTAAAAAATTGGCGCCTTCTCGAATCGAATCTGGTTCGACAATGCGATGCGCTGGTGGCGACGTCCGGCCCGGTGATGAAATTTCTCAACGAAACATTCGCCAACACCAAGCCTGGCCTGGTGCTGGTGAATGGCGTCGATTACGAGTTGTTCGCTAAGCCGCAGCCGCAGCCGCCGGAATATCGGAACAATGGACGAAAGCGATGCGTGTATGTCGGAGCGCTCGATTTTCGGTTTGATTTCGATGCGGTGTTTAATCTGGCGAAGGCTCGCGCGGAAGCTGATTTTTATATCATCGGCCTCGGCGAAGTATCCCAGCTCGCGCAATTCGAGCAGCTCCAAAATGTGTTCGTTCTCGGATCGAGGCCTTACACCGAAGTGCCTGCGTATTTGCAGCATGCTGATTTAGGGCTGCTGCCGTTGCGGCCGATTAAAGCCAATATGGGGCGCAGCCCGATGAAGATGTATGAATATTTAGCGTCGGGAATTCCGGTAATGGCGCTATGTACCGATGAAATCAAACGGCGTAATACTCCCCGCGTGTTTTGTTACGAAAATACGACGGATATGTTGTCGACGTTCGATGCCGCGCTGCGCGAGCCAAAGCAAAGCTATTTCGAAGCCGAGCTCGCGTGGTCGACGATTTCTCAGAATATGCTGAAGTTCGTTTCTGAATAGCCGTTGTGATCAATAAACTCTGAGGGATGGGCAATGTCTGGTGCACCCAGCTCGATGCAATCGACCGGCAGAATTGATTTTCTGGACGGGTTGCGGGGGCTCGCAATTCTCATGGTAATAGGGCTGCATTATTTTGCGCACATCGACCATGTGCCGCGTTCAGAGTTTTATCGTTATCAATCACCGTTGCAGTTCGGCTATTTCGGCGTTGAATTATTTTTTATCATTTCCGGCTATGTAATTTTCATGACGCTCGATAAAACGCCGAATTTTTTGCGGTTTATGGCTCAGCGTTGGATACGATTATTCCCGGCGATGCTGGTGGCGACGTTGTTCATATGGACAATTTCACATTATTTGCCGTACCGGCCGGGCGGCGTTCCGCGCCTTATTGACTTGCTGCCGGGGCTGACATTGTTGGGTGCCAGTTTTATTTCCGGCGTAACGGGCATTGCAACCGATGGCTTGGAGCGCGGCTTCTGGTCGTTATATGTTGAGTTTCGTTTCTACGCGATGTTCGGGTTTTTGTTTTTCGTGTTGGGGCGCGTCCGATCGTTTTTCGCGTTGACGGCACTGTCTGCCTTGTTGCTGGCCGCTATTAAGTTGAGCATTTTCCTCGATGCCGACACCGCCGCGAAAATTGGAAGCCTGTGCGGAAAAATGCTGATTGGCACGTATCTGCCATGGTTTTTGTTCGGCATGTACATCTATTTATACCGTTTTACGAAGCATCGGTGGTTGCCGCCTTTACTGGTATTGAACGCAATAGCGTATAACACGGAAAGTGTCGGCACCGTGGTAATGACGGTCGCGTTACCCGCGTTGGTGTTCCTGCTGTTTACCGTCGAGCGAGTCCAAGCGATTTTTCGCACTCGATTGCTAATGTTTTTTGGTGCGGTCAGTTATCCGCTTTACTTGATCAACGATTCAATCGGCCGAGGCATGATTCGCGGTGCGTATGAGATGACGGATGGCCGCGTTCCGTTCGAATTACTGTCGTTCGCGACGCTGGCAATTATTTTGATTCCGGCATGGCTGCTCGCAAAATATATCGAACCGCCAATGCAGCGCTGGCTGAAGCGGTGGTTGCTCGGCAAAGGGCGCCCGCGCGTATCGCCACCGATTACCATTAAGGAGGCATGACCATGCGCATTGTCCACGTGGTCAGGCAATACCATCCATCGTATGGTGGCCTGGAAGACTTTGTGCGCAACTTGGTTTCGGTACAACAGAGGGACGGACACGCGGTATCGGTAGTGACGCTCAATACCAATTTTCAGAACGATCAAGTATTGCATGCACACGAAGTCATTGATGATGTTCCGGTGTATCGTGTCTCCCACATCGGCTCGAAGCGTTATCCGATAGCGCCGTCGGTACGACATTATGTGACCACGGCCGATATCGTCCATGTGCATGCAGTGGATTTTTTTATCGATTATCTGTCGCTGTTAAAGCGTTTTGGCATGTTCAAAGGAAAGTTGATCCTGTCGACACACGGCGGAATTTTCCATACGCAATCTTTCTATCGATTGAAGCAATTGTTTTTTCGAAGCGTAACGCCATTTTCACTTTCGCAGACCGATGCGGTAGCGGCGAGCTCGTACTCCGACAGCGATTTGTTCGCACCAATCGCGCGAAATCTTGAAGTCGTCGAAAACGGAGTACGTTTTCGGAAATTCGGCGATGCTGAAATTGACGCCGCAGCCAATGGGTTTTTATACGTCGGTCGTTTCTCGGAAAATAAAAATCTGGTAAACCTCGTGCGTTGGTTCGCGGCCGCGGCCGCTAGCGATGATTCATTGCATTTGTTTATTGCCGGGCGCACCGATGGCGGAAACTATGACGATGTCGTTGCAGAAATAAAACATTTGCACGCCGAGTCATTTATCACGGTAATTTCGAATCCGACCGATGCGGAAATACAGGCACTTATCGGCCGTAGTCGATTTGCTCTCAGCGCTTCGACTTACGAGGGGTTCGGTATAGCGGTGGTTGAGCTGATGTCGTATGGCTTGGTGCCGATTCTCAGTGCAATTCCGTCGTTCCGACTTTTTGTAAACGAAGCGGGTATCGGCGAGCTGTTCGAGCTGAACGAGTCGGCGTTTTGTACCGCAATCGAATCCGCAATGAGGGGCTATAAGGCGACTGACAAGCTGGTGGCGCAGCAGTTTGCGCAACGTTATTCCTGGAGTGCCGTCGCGCAAAAATTCGACGAAATATACCGGCGCGAAACGAAAGTCATATCGCGCGAGGCATTGGTGCAGGCGATCGATCGTGCGCGCATCATCAACACCTCCGAAGAGCGCAATCGTTTCGTATCCGAAGTGTTGACCGATGCCGGTGAGCGGCGAGTCGTGATCGATTTTCTCAATCAACATGCCGGTAATTTGTTGGTCCGGGACAAGGCCTTCCGCCAGAATTTTCTCGCTAGCGATTTAATCCTGCGCGATGGCGCGGGTATGCGCATAGCCCTGAAATTATTCGGACGCGACGAAGGCCTCAACATGAATGGCACCGATCTGATTCCGATACTCGTCCGTGAGTTTTCGCGAATGCATCCGGATGCACCGATATTCTTCTTTGGAACCGAAAATCCCTGGCTGGAAAGTGGGGCGCGTGCTTTGTCCAGAGGGCATTTAGGCGATGTGGTTCTTCGCGATGGTTTCGCGCCTGTATCTCAATATGCCGACGCGCTAGCGCCGTATAAACAACAAGCGAAATTGATTGTGCTCGCGATGGGTATGCCGAAGCAGGAGCAGGTCGCCTCGACGCTGCGCAACACTGATACAGGGCCGGCTTTAATTGTCTGCGGCGGTGCGATACTCGACTTCGCAGCGGATCGATTTCCGCGAGCACCGATGTGGATGCGCAGCAATGGCTTGGAGTGGTTGTTTCGTCTTGTGAATGAGCCGCGCCGTTTATTTCGTCGCTACGTTATCGGCATTCCGGTGTTTCTCGCGCATGTGGTGTGGAGCAGGGCCACGACAGGATCGAAGCAATGACCAGCGCATGGGCTAACTATCCACACATTGACGATGGTCGCGACAGCCAGATTGAGGCGGTGATCTGGGGCACCTTGCTATTCAATTGGATATTGGCGTTCGTCAATGCGCGAATCGTCGGAATGTCGCAGGCACATGTCGTGCTTTGCGAAGTTATGTTGATGTCGGCATCGGTGTTTTTAATTATCAGGCGCGGTCTGCATAAGGACCAGCTGACACTACTGTGTGCCTTTGCGCTGTATCTGGTTTTTACATTGCTCCGGTTTATGTACGCGCAGGAAATTGCGCCTAAGCCGGTGCGCGACATGGCAATCATTTTCGTTTTTCTAGCGCTCGGGCTGGCATACCGCAGCGAGCCCTACAAATTGCTTTACCGCCTCACGTTCGTCGTAGCTGCCGTTGCATTTGTAGAAGTATTTCTACCCAATGTCTATGCCGATTTTTTTAACGTGAAAGCCTATTACATCAATACACGAGGCTTTTCTGAAAGCGACTTCTGGAATACGGAATCCACGGTATTCGTCAGCGGAACCCGTCCTGATGAACGATTTTTTCTGCCGTTCGTCGATTGGCTGCGAGCGTCGTCGGTGTTTTTGGAGCCCGTTTCACTAGGCAACTTTATCGTGGTGTCGTTAGCGGTATTACTAGCGGGATGGCAACACCTGTCGATTCGCGTGAAAAGCTATTGGGTGCTGGCGCTGATCGCAATTTTGCTGCTTTCCGATAGTCGTTACGGCTTTGCGTGCTCGCTGGTGCTGATCGCCTTTCGGTTGTTTTTTTCGCGCTTTCCGCAACAGTTTTCATTTTTAATTTTTGTGGGTGTTGTAGGCGGAGCATGGTTGTTGATTCAAGCATTGAATGTCACGCACCCCGCCGATAATTTTACTGGTCGTATCTTTTATACATTCTGGTCGCTAAGCACTCTCGATTTAAATGCGCTTCTGGGAGTGAGGTTATCGCTGGTTAACAGGTTTGCCGATAGCGGTTTAACCTATTTCATTGTCTGTCAGTCGTTGCTCGTACTGGCATTTTTGCTGGTGTATTACTCGATCGCTGTCGTTGGGACCAACGCTCGATCGCGGTTTATCAAGAACGCTGTAATGATCGCGTTCAGTTTAAGCCTGCTAATTTCGAACTCGTTATTCTCGATCAAAATTGCAGCGTTGATGTGGTTTTGCGTTGGCGCATTCATCAGCGCGCGTGATCCGCGAGAAACATTATTCATGGCGGATACTCGGCTGCCGATCTCTCAACTAACGGGAGCTCGTTAAACGGCTATGGCACTGTCAGCGTGGGTGGGTTTGGCGCGCAGCCTCCTGTGTTGGCACAGGAGCTGCCCAGGAATTGTTTCAATACATCGAGCTGGGAGAGTTCGCCGGTCTTTTGAACAAGCGGTAACGCAAACATGTAGTTTTGAATCCACGGCCCTGTGCTCCAGTAGCTCCAGCCGATCCAGACGTCGGGATTTTTTTGCATGTCGGCGAGTAAGTTGTAAACGGCTTTATAGCAAACATCATTTTTTCCGCCGCCGAATTCGCCGAGAAATGCTTGTTTTCCGTTGGTTCTAGCCCACGCAGTGAATTCGGCAATACGCTTCACGCCGATATTTTCATTAATGCAATCGGGTTTGGTGCCGGAAGAATCTTGATCGAAATATTGATGGACTTCGTAGGCGTAATGATTGGCGGGATCTTTAACATTCAGCATCGTCACGGCGTTCGGTGTGCCGTAAGAAATGCTATTCCAGCTATGAGCGCCGGTCCATGCCGTGCCGGGAACAAGAATTAAGTTGTTGGCGCCGGTGCTGCGAATTGCCGCAATACCGGCATTCGCGGCGCTGAGCCATGTTTGACTGGTAATACCATGCGGTTCATTCATTAATCCGAAAACCACGTGATCGTTGTTTTTGTAGCGTTCAGCCAAGCGTCGCCATAAATCGGCAAACATGTCGTCGGTGGTGCCGGCGCCAAATCGTTTGCCCCAATAGGCGCCGTAATTATGTGGATCGATAATCACATAGGCTCCGCGCGTGGTTGCGTAATTGACGGCGGCGTCAAGACGGCTTGCTTCAGCAGCATCGAGATCTTGCGAAGGGGTGGGTTGTATGCGCTCCCAGCAAAACGGAATACGGAATGCATTCATGCCATGTCCGATAAATGCATCAAAAAATTCATTTTTTGGATAAATATATTGCGAGCCGTATTTTACCGTTTTCGTACAGCCGCCAAATTCGGCGCCCGAGAGATTCACACCTTGCATGCGAATAGTGGTGCCCGCTTGAGTTACGTTGGTGCATGGGAGCGACATTACTGCGATTGCGAATATAAATTTTTGCGCTTTATTCGTCATGATGAATCTCCCAACAGTATTTCATTCCGAAATTCGAAAAGGGTTGCGTTAGTGTGATGTGGTCCTCTGCTATTTGTTCCCTTGTTAAGTTAACGTCTTTTTCGGCATTCGGGTACCGCTCGTCGCTTTGCGGTAGCGGGAATAAACCTTTTGGCACGGATGTAGCATTTAATCTTGGCTGCATGCCGGCACATTTTTTCGCAACAGGACGTCATCGATGAAGTTATCAAAAACTTTGCTTCAAGCGAATCTGATCCTTTTTCCAATCGCTGCATTTGCGGCACCACTCACGACCGACAAAGAGTTTCAGCAGAAGGCTGGATATTTCGATACCGGCCCGGTTCGGATTTATCCCGCGTTAGTGACCAAGGTCGGTTACGACGACAATATTTTCGAGAGCAATCGCAACGAAGTCGATTCGGTTGTCACGCATGTGATTCCCGAAATAGCGGCGCTCGTGCCGTTCAATACGGCGAGTTGGTTGTTCGGTGCTCAGGCCGATGCTTCTACGTACAGCGAAAGTAGCGATGATAATTTTGTCGATCGCCAACTATTCGCGCGCGGAAGTTTTGAGCCGGGCTATCGCCACCGGTTTAATTTACGCGCCGGCTATAACCAGGCCCATGAAGATCGCGGTACGGTGTTGACCGAAGGCATTGATCCGGAGACAACGACGGTGAATGAGCCGGATGAGTTCACCCAACAAAGTCTCGGCTTGATGTATGAATTTGGCGCGCGTACTGCGAAAGGTCGCTTGCGCCTCAGCGCAGATTATCTCGACCACAGTTACGACAACCATCGCGATCGGACGCGTTTTTTCGATCGCGATGAAAAAGGCTATGGCGCAGCATTTTTATGGCGAGCATTTCCCAACACTGCGTTAGTGCTGGAAGGCCGTCAACGAGAGATCGAGTATTCCGAGCAACGCCCGGGAGAAGCGAGCCTCGACAGCACGGAGCACACTGCGTTGGTTGGCGCCGAGTGGGATGCCACCGGGCAAACAACTAACTCGGTACGAATTGGTCACAAGCGCAAAAACTTTTCGGCATCCGAGCGGGTCGATGGGTCGAATATGGTATGGGAGCTCGGTACGACATGGCGTCCGCGTTCGTACTCATCGTTTGATTTCGATATCCGGCGCACTCCGAACGAGACCAATGGCACGGGCGATTTCATCGACACCAAAAGTTATTCCGTAAAGTGGTCGCATGACTGGCTTCCACGTTTTGGTACCGAGGTCACATTGTCGCGCACGGAAGAGTCTTATCAGAACTCAACGCGGGACTCGAAATCTAACGGTGCGCAAGTGGGATTTAAATACGAAATGCGGCGTTGGCTGACGTGGCGTCTCGATGCAAGTTGGCGCGAGCGCACCAGTAATGTTGATTTGCTTGAGTTCGAACGCAATCGCTATTGGCTGACAGCCCAATTTACGCTGTGAAAGAAATCAATTTTCCGAATCCAAAAAAGAAATTAACGTAAAACTTGAGGCAGTTTATGTGGCGGTGGGTATTGTTAATGTTCGCACTGGCTCAGCCAGTGATGAGTATCGGCGCGGAAACGGTGGAGGCAGGGTACCGCCTCGGCCCGGGCGACGATATTGAAATACTGGTCTATGGCGAGGAGGACATGACTATACGTACTCGCTTAGGAGATTCAGGCGTCATCAGTTATCCCTTTCTCGGAAACATCACGCTGAAAGGGTTAACTATCTCTGAAGCGGAGCAGCTGTTGATTAAAGGCTTAAAGGGCAGCTATCTCGTCAATCCCGCTGTCTCAATCAATATTCTGGAGTACCGACCATTTTTCGTGAATGGCGAAGTCAACAAGCCAGGCGCGATTCCCTATCAACCGGGCGTGACATTACGCAAAGCGATTGCAATGGCGGGTGGTTTTACCGAGCGTGCTAATCGTTCGGCAGGTGAAGTATTGCGAGGTAACGAGCCGAAGGCGCGCTCGATTACGCTGGATGAGCAAGTCAAGCCCGGCGATATAGTTACCATCAAGCAAAGTTTTTTCTAACCCTTTTTTTGACGCGGTTTAGAGGTCGATTTAATGCAAAAGTTGGATGAGCGCATAACGCAGCAAATGATGCGCGCGGATGAGATCAATTTGCGTCAGTACTGGAATGTCGTAAAACGTCGCAAATGGTGGATCGCATCATTCTCGGTGGCGGCGGCGATTGCAGCCGGCGTCATCGTTTCAAATATCGCCCCGGTTTATCGTGCGACCGCAACGATAATGATGGAAGCGCAGCCGGCGAATATCGTATCCATCCAAGACATCTACGGCATGGAGACGAAGACACAAGAATATTTTCAGACGCAGTTTGAGATTTTGAAATCGCGTCCAATTGCGGAGAAAGTCACCGCGCGCCTGAATTTACTGGAGCAGCCCGAATATTTGCCGGCGCCCGAGCCGGTATGGAAGCGCTATATCAAGCAATGGCTACCGAAATTCAGCGACGGAAAATCCAGCGAGGAAAAAGCGGCGGCCAAATCGGCTGATCCGTTTACCGGAATGGTGACGCGTTACGGAAGTGCGTTAACAGTTACACCGATTCCTAAAACGCAACTGGTTTCGGTCAGTTATAACGCAGAAGATCCCGCATTAGCGGCAGCGGTCGTCAATGCGCATGCTCAAGCGTTTATCGAAAGTCACATGGAGGCCCGCGAAGCAATGACGCGATCCGCCTCGCAATGGATGACGAGCCGGGTCGATGAATTGAAAGAGAAACTCAATGCATCGGAAAAGCGCTTGCAGGATTTTCGAGAGCGCGAGCATTTAGTCGATACTGATCAGGGCATTCAGGCATTGCAGGCGCATGAAATCAGCGATCTCAGCACCAAGTTGCTCGAAGCACGGCGCGTGCTATCAGAAAACAGAAATGCTTTCGATCAGGTTAATAGTGCGCGGTCTGCAAGTCTGGATGCGAAGCTTGCGATTCCCGCCATCAATTCCGATGCACTGGTTAAGCAGTTCCGTCAGTCGCGTGCTACAGCGGAGCTAAAAGTCGCCGAACTCGCAAAACGCTACGGTGCCATGCACCCCAAAATGACCGCAGCTCTTTCGGAACGCGATGCAGCCGTGGAAGCGCTGGAACGCCAAGTCAATAGCGTTATCGATTCGATTGGTAATCAGCAGTCAGCATTGCAGGGACAGGAGCGCGCAATATCATCGGCACTGAGCGCCACTAAAGCAGGCGCGCAAAGTATTGCGCGAAAATCGGCGGAATATCGTTCGTTGATGCAGGAAGTGGAAACCAATCGTCAGCTCTACGATTTATTTAACAAGCGAATCAGTGAAACGCACGAGACTGGCGATTTGGCTACCGCGCATGCACGCGTAATCGAGCCGGCGGTGGCACCAACGCAGCCGACTTTTCCCAAACGAAATCTGGTCATCGCTTTGGCATTTATGGGAGCGCTGATATTCAGCATCGCGATGGTGCTGTTACTCGAGATGCTTGATAACACCATTAAAAATGCCGAAGACCTTGAGCATAAACTTGGTCTGCCGCTGATGGGTTTGATCCCGCATGTGAAACGTTCGCGCAAATACGGAAAGCGCATCGGTCATGCCTTTGTCGATAACCGCGATCGTAAATTTGGCGAGTCCATTCGCACGCTGCGTACCGCGATAACGCTGAGCAATCTCGATACCCGCCATAAAATGATCATGTTCACGTCGTCGGTGGGTGACGAGGGAAAAACATCCATCGCGTGTAATGTTGCGCTGGCGTTTTCGCAATTGGAGCGCGTGCTTCTTATCGATGCCGATATGCGCCGTCCTTCGGTTGCGCAGGAATTTTCGATTAATGGCAAGCGTTGTGGTTTATCCGCGCTGTGTGCAGGTACCGCGTCGCTATCGGACTGTATAGCTTCAACAGAAGTTGAAACGCTGGATGTTTTGTTATCCGGCGATATTCCGCCAAATCCGCAAGAGTTGCTCGCCTCGCAAAAACTGCGTGTGTTGTTGCAACGATTGAGCGAAATTTACGATCGAATTGTTATCGATTGCCCGCCGGTGTTGCCGGTCAGCGATGCCATGTTGTTGGCGAATGCAGTGGATGCTGCCGTGTATGTCGTGCGTGCGGATAAGACACCGGTATCGCAAATTAAACGAGGAATCGAGTTGCTGAGCCGAACTCGTGTTGAAGTATTGGGCGTGGCGCTGAACCAAACCGATACTCGCAAAAGCGAATCGTATGGTGACTACGGCGCCTACCTCGCTGACAACTATAACCCGGCGAAGGCAGGCTGAAATGTTACCCTGGCGCGATATGGTCGATTTGCACTGCCATTATCTACCGGGTGTCGATGATGGTGCGCGTACGCTGGAGCAAGGTTTGGAGCTGCTGCGTCGCGCTTTCGACAACGGTATTAATCGCATTGTGCTGACACCGCATGTGCATCCCGGCCGTTATGACAATACGCTGCAATCGCTGAGTTCGCGTTTCGAAACATTTCGGCGCGCCGTTATTTCCGCACAAATCCCCGTACAAATCGCCTTGGGCGGTGAAGTGCGTTTTGGCGATGAATTATTACCGATGCTGGAACGCGGTGCGGTTCCGCTATTTAAAACGGCGAACGGCAAACAGACGCTGTTGCTCGAATTTCCACACAATCAAATTCCGGTGGGTGCGGAGCGTCTGGTGCGCTGGCTCAGACAAAACAACATCACGCCCATGATTGCGCACCCCGAACGCAACAAGGAGCTGATGAAATCGCCCGAACGATTGCGCACATTTCTGGACGAGGGTTGTCTGGTGCAAGTGACAGCGGCGGCGGTGATTGGAAAATTCGGCGATCGCGCACAGCGCACGGCGCGTTATTTTCTCGATCGCAATTGGGTGTCGATTCTTGCCACCGATGCGCACAATGTAGAACATCGCCCGCCGTTATTGCGTGAAGCCGCCGAGCGAGTAGCAAGCTGGTACGGCGACGATGTAGCGTTGCGTCTGGTGAAGGTCGCCCCTGCCGCAATGAGCGCAGGCAATTTTAACGAGGTGGCTCAACCCAAAGCAGCGCAAGCGAAAGCCGCACCACCGGAGGCCGCTTCCCGAATAATGGTTCAAATAAAAATCGATGAAAGAGGCCGTCGCGAACCGACGCTTGGCGATGGCGATTTATGTGGTGATGCACTCGACCATATGCGTTCTGAGTTGAGCAAGCGTGCGCATCGCGCCGGTACCGCAGGAAAACAGGCCGCGCGGATTTTAAATCTGATGAAATCGTGGCAAACGCAGTAGTTTTGGTTGCGGATTAGCTTGGTATTTCACTTGGCGCCGATTCGAACCGGAGCCCATTTTTCTTAATCTTCTTTCTTCGTACTCAGCCGGTTTCATCCTGGTAGCGCAATGGCGTTACGCGCAATAAGTGAATTTGCCGGTTGTCTGCATTCATGACCTTGAATTGAAAATTCTGGATGGCGGTAATTTCGCCGCGTTGCGGCAGATGGCCTAATTTGCGCAATACTAATCCGCCGACCGTATCGACTTCGTCGTCGTCGAGTTCTGTGTTGAATTGTTCGTTGAAATCCTCGATCGGCGTCAGTGCCTTCACGATGAAGTCCGCATCGGAGACGCGTCGAATATTAGTATCGTCTTCGACATCGTATTCGTCTTCGATGTCGCCGACGATTTCTTCCAGCACGTCCTCGATCGTCGCGAGGCCGGCAACGCCGCCGTACTCATCGATAACGATGGCCATGTGATTGCGGTTTTCGCGAAACTCGCGCAGCAACACATTTAAGCGTTTGCTTTCCGGTACAAACACGGCGGGGCGCAGCAATGTTTTGATATCGAAGTTGACGCCGCTGGCATTAAGAATCTGCGGCAATAAATCCTTGGTCAGCAGAATGCCGAGTACCTGATCGACCGTCTCGCCGATCACCGGATAGCGCGAGTGTTTGCTGCCAATGATTACCGGCAGAATTTTCTCCAACGGTGCATCGGCTTTAATTAATTCCATTTGCGCACGCGGCACCATGATTTCCCGCACTTGCATATCGCCGACGTGGAGCGCGCCTTCCATAATTCGCAGCGCATC
>CBFHCK010000011.1:0-16602 GCA_965653955.1 uncultured Spongiibacteraceae bacterium | reverse complement strand
GCATGGCCGATTCTGATCGATATCGAAAGGTACAGAGGTATAGGTACAGAGATATAGGTGACATGCAGTATAGCAATCGCCCGGCTGCACGTTTTCTCAGTTTACTTCCATCGTGACTTGCCGCCCCGGCTTGTCGTCGGCGCCGAGATCAACCGGTTTAATCGATGCGCGATCGGGCGCCAAGCCGTGTTGCGCAACCAGTTCCTGTTTGACGGCCAACGCGCGGCTGCTGGCAAGTTCTTGTAATGCACTTGCGGGCAGTTCGATGTTGTCGCGAATCCAGTCGTTCATTTGCATTGGCTGAAGTGCGGTCGCGTCCTGTTCCGGGTAGCGCTTTTTGAACAGCTTCGCTACCGCCTGGCCCCATCGTGTCGACTGCGAGCGAACATCCTCGGTAGTGATCTTGCTGTCATTCATCAGCTCGCGATTCAGCGTTAAATCGCGCAGCGCTTCCAGATCCTGGCTCGGGCTCACATGGCCGGTAATTGCGAGATTTAATGCGGATTTTTTTTGCAGTGCGGCAACCAGTTTGTTGAGCTTATCGTTGTGCGCTGGCACGATCCGGTCGCTGCCGGGTTCGAACTCGATACGGTCGAGTTGGTCGTCTTCGCTGCCGCCGGCGAGTCTCGCGAGTGCGCGAAACGGCGAACTGGCAGTTTTGAAAATCAAATTGCGAAACGCTTTCCAAATAATATTGCCGACGCTGAAATCGGGGTCGTCGACATTGCCGGTGACGTCTACTCCCAGATCCATCACGCCGTTTGCATCGGTTAATAAATAAATAGCAAAGCGCAGCGGTAAATCTTTTACTTTTGGGCCGCTCACTTGCTCGCCCAAACGTAATTCGTTGACGACGATGCGGTTGGTGCCTTGTATGCGTCCGTTTTCCAGCGTGTAAACGAGCTGCACGGTGAGGCGTCCGCTGTCGATCAAATAACCGGCGTAAGTCCCCGAGTAGGGTGTCAGCGTGGCTAAATCCAGGTTGGTAATATCGAGTGCAACTTTCACCGCAGGTGGGTTGATGAATGGAGCGGCGGTTCCCGTTAGCGCGACAGGCGCGTAACCGTCGACCGTTCCTTTCATCGCGATACGCGCCGGCTTATTCGTCTGATTGTTGAGTGCTTCGATATCGCCGGTGAGCTGCGTAATCGTTGTATGAAACGCCTTGCTCAATGAATTGTCGCGGAAGTCGATTGAAGCATTATCGAAATGAATTTTGTCGACCGCGAATTTCCAGGCATCCGCTGATTTATTTGCGGGCGTTGCTTTGGGTGATGCGGTGCTTGATGTACTTGTTGTGGATTTGCCCGTGGATTTAGCTGTGGAGTTTGATGCTGCCATCAGCTGTTGGAAATTATTCGTACCGCCCGCGTTGATGCGAAATTGTGCCCACGGATCGACGATATCGACACGGCGCAATTGCACGCGCTGCTTTTGAATATCGAGCGCGAGGTCATGCCATTGCAGTTGCTTCCATGCCACCAGCTTGCGATGGTCAGGCAGCTGCTGGAGTTCCAGTTGATCGATATGACCATCGGTATGCACGGTCACCGGCTTGCCATCGCGCAGCGTCAATTTGGTTTGTGCGCTGAGGAGGCCGTTGACGAGCTTTGCCTGCATCTGTTGTTTTAGCAGTGGATTGAACCATTGCAGCGGCACCGCCGTCAGCGCGATATCGAGATCGCCTTTCACATTTTTCGGCACGATCGCGCCGGTTATCGCAAGTTGTGCGGTGTTGTTGAACGACGATTTGAATGACACACGCAGTGCTTCGGGATCCGGCCAGCGCACATTCGTTATCTGCAGTTCGAGCGGTGCGAGCTGCATTGGCAGATTGTCGAGCTGGCTCGCACGCCAATGGAGGCCGCCGCCATTCGCGGCGATTTCGTCGATTTGTATTTGCCACGGCGAGGGTGGGTCTGGTTCTTCATCGTCAGCACCCGCGAACGCGAGCATATCGAGCAGACTCATATGCTTGTCGCGGTTCCATCCTTTAATCGTCGGTTGATCGAGCATCGCTTTCGCGATTTGCGCGCGCGGCAGCGAGCTGTCGACTTCAATGCCTTCGATGTGTAATGCATTAAAGTGGATGTACGTGTCGGCATCGATGCGCGATTGCAGTTTTACGTTGTGCAGATTGGCGCTGCTGCCGCTGATGGTGTATCGCAGCGCATCGTTCCAGTTGACGTTGTAATTAATGTCGCCATCAAGCAGCGCACTCTGCGTATCGAATGACAGTCGATTCGCGAGATAACGCCAGCCTGGCAACAAATCGATATTACGCAGCTGCGCCGTGCCGCGCGTAATTTTATTGGCGAGCGATATGTCGCCTTTGATTTGCACGGTGCCATTGCTGCCATCGCGCAGTGAAATCGTAAATGGCTCGGCGTCTTTGGCTGTAGTGGACAGCTTGTCGAACTTGATTTCGAGGTCGCGCAGTTGGGTGGCGAACGGTTGCTGCTCGCGCAGGAATTTCGCTTCAATGGTTTTGATCGAGCCGGTAAATGCACGGGCATTAGCAATGAGCGCTGGGTTCGAGTTGGCGCTTTTTTCAGCCGCAGTGGTGAATGCATCAAGCGCGATAGCGATATTGTCCACATTGACCGCGAGCGGTTCGCTTAAGTAGGGCGCCCGCACGCCGAGATGCGCTGCGGATAATTCGATCCGATGAATGGTAATCGCGGGGAGTTCGCCGCCTTTTTCAGCTTTAGGTGCGGGAGGATTTTTTGCTGCTTGTGCAGCACGATAGTCGAGAATATCGCTGAAGTTGTAACGCTCGGCGCTGGTCTGATCGATTTGTGCGTAAAGACCTTGCAGGCGCAATGCGTCGAGCACCAGATGCCGCTGCCAAACGCTCGCGAGCGAGACATTTGCGTAAAGGCTTTCAGCCGCCCAGAGGCGGCTGCCGTCAGGATTGTTGCTGGTTACACCGCGGACCGCAAAGGACAGGGCAAAGGGATTCAGCCAGATGATTTTATCGATATGCAATTCGCGACCGGTCTGCTCGCGATAAATTTTAGGGGTGAAAAAATTCACCAACGGCGTGGCGAGCAGCATCACCAGTGCAAGATAGGCGACGTAGATTATTGCGATAATTTTTATGACACGCGGAATACGCAACGGAGTCATGTAAACGAACCTTCCTGTTTAAATGCGGTCCAGGTCAAGCGGCAGCAGTATGATATGGAATCAATTGGCAGCCGTATGATATGCAATGTAGTTTCGCGCTGGTGCGGTAGTTTCGACAAGCGTAAAGTGTGCCACGGTCGATTTATTTTGGAGATATAACGATGCGCCGGATTGGATTTTTATTTGCATTGCTGCTGCCATTGCTTGCAGGTTGCGGCATTAACAATATTCCCACGCTCGATGAGCAGGTAAAGGCGGCGTGGGGCCAAGTTGAAAATCAATATCAGCGCCGTGCCGATTTAGTGCCCAATCTGGTGGAAACGGTAAAGGGTTATGCCGCGCACGAGCAGGAAACACTGCAAGCCGTCGTGGAGGCTCGCGCCAAGGTAGGGTCGTTTCAGGTCGATAGCAATTTGATCAACGATCCGCAGCGCTTAAAGGAATTCGAAGCGGCACAAGCGCAAATGCGAAGCGCGCTGCAACGATTAATGGTTGTGGTTGAGCAATATCCCGATCTGAAAGCGAATCAGAATTTCCTCGCATTGCAATCGCAACTCGAAGGTACCGAAAATCGTATCGCTGTTGCGCGTCGCGATTATGTGCAGGCGGTGCAGAGCTATAACACGGAAATTCGCACATTCCCCGGCCTCATCTGGCACAAGATTATGTACAGCGACATGCCGGTGCGCGAAACGTACCAGGCGACTTCTGAAAATGCGGATAAAGCACCCGCGGTGAAATTTAATTGATCGACGGTCGTTGTGTGTCATTTCCCCTTTTTATTAAAAAGGGGAAATGGGAGATTTTGCTGTTACTGCTTTTTCTATTCGTACTTTCTCCATCGACATTCGCCGATCCGAAATTCCCGCCGCTGACTGGCCGCGTGGTCGATCAAGCGAATTTGTTATCCGCCGCTGAGTTACAGCAATTAAGCGCGCAGCTCGAAGCATTCGAGCGCACCAGCGGGATTCAAATCGTTGTCGCCACGCTGCCGGATTTGCAGGGTTATCCCATCGAGGAATTTGGATACCAGCTCGGTCGCCATTGGGGCATTGGTCAGAAAGATAAAAATAACGGCGCGCTGCTGATCGTTGCACAAGCCGAACGCACTGTGCTCATCGAAGTCGGATACGGATTGGAAGGCGCGCTCACCGATGCAATATCCGCCAATATCATCAACGCCGTCATCGTGCCGCAATTCAAGCGCGGGCAGTTCGCTGTCGGCATCGAGCAGGGCGCGGGCGCCATCATGCAGGCGTTAAAGGGCGAATATGAGCCGCGCCGTGCGCGCTCGCAGGATTCATCGCGCGGCGGCTCATTGTTCTGGTTCATGTTGCTCGTCGTTGGCGTTATCGTGCTGCGCAGTTTCGGTGGACCTGGTAGTGGCTTTGGCGGCGGTCGTCGCGGCGTGTTTCTCCCGGGTGGTTTTGGTGGTGGAGGCGGTTTCGGCGGCGGTGGATTTTCAGGGGGTGGTGGTGGATTCGGTGGCGGCGGTGCTTCGGGAAACTGGTGATGGCATTACTGACTAAAGAACAGCAGCAGCGTGTTGCCGAGGCTATTGCAACGGTTGAACGCGATACCGATGCCGAACTGGTGACGGTGCTGGCTTATCGATCCGATGATTACACGCTCATCCCCACTTTATGGGCAGCGGCGCTCGCGCTACTGACGCCGGGTGTATTGGCTATAACGCCGTTATGGCTGCACCCTTGGGATTTATTGCTGGCGCAGTGGGGCGTATTTTTACTGCTCGCTGTGTTATTGCGCTGGCAGCCGTTGCATTCGCGGCTTGTGCCGAAAAAATTGAAACGCTGGCGCGCATCGCATCTTGCGCATCGGCAGTTTCTCGCGCAAAACCTGCATCACACCAACGGCGAAACCGGGTTGTTAATTTTTGTCAGCGAGGCCGAGCATTACGTGCAAATTCTCGCAGATAGAGGAATCGATCAACACGTTGCACCGGAGCAGTGGCAGGCGATTGTCGATGCGTTTATCGCGAAGGTGCGGCGTGGCGAAACATTGCAGGGATTTCTCGACTGCATTCATCAATGCGGAGAATTATTAAAAACCCATGTGCCCGCAACCCATGCCAAAAACGAATTACCCAATCGGATGATTGTGCTCGAACATCCGTATTGATCAGTAGAAACGGGTGCGAAATTACGCTTGCGTAATTCGTCCTGACCTGCGGTGCGGCGATATTGCTATTTGATGGCGCCTGGTTTAATTTTTGTGCGCGCTGTACGGATTTCGATCCGGTGGTCTGGCAATAAATTTAAAAATAATCGCATCAACACCACTAAAGCGAGAATCTTCATGAGCTGGTTGGCGTACCTTGTCGTGGGTGCCGCAGGCACTGCCTTATTGAGCAGCGGTCTTTATTACCATTTCAACTTCAGAAAACTGAAAGCCGATCCGGTGCTTATCGGCGGATGCTATGTGTTCGGCGGCGCGCTGGTGGCTTCGTGCATCATTTGATGCGCGTTCGTTACTTTGTCATCCGTTGCTGTCTCGCTCGCTACGTCCTCGTTTTGACTGGCCGCTGATGACGCGACAAGCGCAAAACTGATCGCGCGTTTTTTCATGTCCACGCCCGCTAAATTGACGTCGATGTGTTGTTCCAGCTGAAAACTCTGACTCGGTGAGCTCAGTTTCATGTAGACATTATCGAAACTGAATTTTTCACTGCTGCGCCGCAAATCGATAAAACCCTGAATGCCATTATCTACCAAGCGTACAACCAGACCGCTGCTGGTTACGTGCACGATTTCAGCCTGGAAGTTGGTGGATTGCTGCGGTTCGGCGGCACTTTGTTGTACATAAGTGCGTTGTAAATAATTGCGCTGCAAATAATCGCAATCAAGCCATTGCTGCGCCAGATTACTGGCCTGCCGCGCGCGATCGCTGCCTTCCTGTATTTGCGCCAACGCGTCGTCGGTTAGTGCCGGCAGCGACGCTTGGCGAAGTTTCGCCTTAATAAAGCGATGCATAAGGAAATCGTTATATTTTCGGATGGGGGAGGTAATCGTCGTATAAGCCGCTAAGCCCATGCCGAAATGCGGCTCGGCGCTAACGACAAATTGCGAGCGTTCGAGCGAGCGAAACAAAATTTCGCGCAGCGGTAATTCATGTTGCTGCGATGCGA
Source organism: uncultured Spongiibacteraceae bacterium (assembly GCA_965653955.1). Lineage (GTDB taxonomy): Bacteria > Pseudomonadota > Gammaproteobacteria > Pseudomonadales > CAMLJR01 > CAMLJR01. The sequence goes on along the minus strand of CBFHCK010000011.1, from coordinate 10,328 downwards.
GGCGTTGCATTAATCCGATATAGCCGGGCAGCTTCGTTGCATCGTCGAAGGTTGTGTCGGGTAAGTGGTCGCTGAGCAGTTTTCCCACTGGATCACGGCGTTCGCTGCGAAACCCGCGATGGCCGATAAAAATCGCACGATCAGCGCTCAGGAAATCGGCAGCGCAGCGGTTGGTCGCGATCATGCATTCTTCGACAAGTTGATGCGCCGGCGTTTTTTCCTGGCGGATATAGCGCTCGACCACGCGATTTGCATCGAGTAGCGCGCGGTACTCGCCGCGCTCGGGTAGCACGATGTTGTCGAGTTGACGGCGATTCTGTAATCGCAACGCCAGCTCGCGCAATGCGGTAACGGATTGCGTCCATGGAGCGACAACAGGCTCTGCATCGCCGAGAAAGCGATTGACGTTGTCGTAACTCAGTTTGGCGCACGAACGCACGCGCGCCTCGCTAAATGCATATTGCGTAACACGCCCATCGCTATCGATAGTCAATTCACAGATCAGCGCGAGCCGATCTACATCCGGCTGTAAAGAGCAGCGTTCGTTGGCCAGTTGTTCGGGCAACATCGCGACGGTCATGCCGGGTAGATAAATACTCGTCGCGCGCTGCGCAATCGCTTGTTCCAATGTCGAGTCGGGTTTTATCCATGCGCTTGGATCGGCGATTGCGACGGTTAACTGCCAGCCGCCGTCAGGTCGCGCTTCGGCATATAGCGCATCGTCCATGTCGCGCGTTTCCGCGCCATCGATAGTGACTAGAGGCAATGCGGTTAAATCGCGACGCTCGTTAAAGTCCGGCGTCTGCACATCGATCTCGGCAAGCGTCAGCGGCTCATTCGGCAAGCCATAGCGTGCGAGCGCGTAACGCGCATGAATCATCGGCTGTTTGGCGCCACCGATAATCTTTTCGATTTTTGCCTGCGCTTTGCCATCGCTAAACGGATGCCGCGTAATCCGCGCGCAAACGTAATCGCCATGCTGCGCGTTCATGCGCATTTTCGGTGGCACAAAAATCCACCGACTCAAACGGGGCAGATCAGGCTCAACGAAATGGGCGTTGTCGCGCACGACATACTGGCCGGTAAATTCGCGTAGTTCGCTGCTGACCAATTTCTCAAGTTGCGCGCTTGGTTTGCCATCATCATTCGTGATGATCTCGATTTCGATGCGATCGTCTGGAAATACCCGCTGCATTTGTTCAGCCGATAAATAAATTTCGCGACCGTCATCGAGCACAGCGAATCCATAACGACCTTGCGTGCCGCGCACTACACCGCTGGTCTGTACCTTGTCGTCCTGAATTTGCTGTTTGAGTTGACGCAACTGCGCCAGGGCATCTTGATTGAGCATGAGTGAAGGAAATCGACCTGATTTTGCGAGGGGCTTAGCCTAACGGAATTCGTGACTGAAAGTCAGGCACCGTTATGCTTTTTAGTGCGCCGTAACCTATTTATTGTGCGTGCATTGATGAATGCGCGAGCAGCAATGAAATAATTCCACTGTGCGGTTGACAAAGTAGAGTCCCGCTAAAATAATCCAGACATACCAACTATCCGAGACAGCATCGTTGCCAGTGAGCATTTTGCAACGTACTTCGTGGTCTGTCTGGAGTTGCTGCGCTTGACCTTATCGAGCGCGCATTCAGTCCCCACGCTTCGGCTTGCCGCATCGATGCAGCGGTATAAGCCAGTAGCGTGTCTCTCAAAATTCTTCCCATTTGTTTATCCCTCTCGGTGCGTTTCGTCGCGCCGTTGTTTTATCGATCGTGCCATAAGTTTTTTTCATGGCGCCGTCGATGCATTCGCCTTTTTCATTTTTGCTTTTTTTAAAGTGGTTAATGAATCTTTAGTCGTCGCGCGAGGATAAGGTCATGGGGAAACATCAGGAAATGGGCAAAATTTATGTGCTCGACACCAATGTGTTGTTGCACGACCCGCTCGCGCTGAGCGCATTCAACGAACACCACGTCGTGGTGCCGATGACGGTGCTTGAGGAACTCGATGCAATCAAGGATCGACGCGATAAGGATGTCAGCCGTGAAGCGCGCATTGCGATTAATGCCATCGACAGCATTCTCGCGAATGCATCGCCGAAAGAAATTCAGGAAGGTGTCGATATTCCCGGCAGCAGTATCGGTAACCGCAACAACGGCAAATTGTCGGTTTATCCCGATCAATTACTGCATCTCGATAATAAAGCCCCGTATCTCGATGGCTCGCCGCAGCAGGCGAACGACAATCGCATCATCAATGTCGCGTTGCATTTGCAAGCGACGAATCTCGGCGCATATGTGTGTCTCGTTACCAAAGACATCAACATGCGCTTAAAGGCGAAAGGCTCGGGATTGCAGCATGTCGAGGACTATCGCAAAGATCGCGTGCTCGACGACATCGATCTGATGGCGAAGGGTTATGAAAAAGTCGAAGGCGATTTTTGGTCGCGTGTCGACAAAGTAAAAACATTTCGTCGCAGCAGCGACACAATTCACCTGATTGCGCGCAGCGTGTTGCCGGAAGCGTATCCGAATATGTTTATCGTCGACGATGCGGATTTCGTCGGTTACGTTGAACGGCTCGATGACGAATTCATCGAGATGGTCGATCTGCATGTCGATCGTTTGATGGCGCAACGGATGTGGGGTTTAACACCGCGCAACCTTGAACAGGCGATGGCGTTTTTTCTCGTGCAACGTCCCGAAGTCGATATGACGGTGTTGACCGGGCCGGCCGGCTCTGGAAAAACGCTAATTGCACTGGCGTACGGATTACACGCGATCATCGAAGAAAAACGCTACGACAAGCTCATCGTCGCGCGCTCGACGCCACCGATTGCCGAGGATATCGGTTTCCTGCCCGGCACCGAGGAAGAAAAAATGGCGCCGTGGCTCGCCGCGTTCGATGACAATCTTGAGGTGCTGCATGGCGGCGACGATTCGCCGATGAGCAGCATCGAATACGTGAAGCAGCGCGCCAACATTCAATTTAAATCGCTGAACTTCATGCGCGGCCGCTCGTTCAATAACGCTTATATCGTTATCGATGAGGCGCAGGGGCTCACGCAATTTCAATTGAAATCGATCATCACCCGCGTTGGTGCGAATTCGAAAATCGTTGTGCTGGGCAATCTCGCGCAAATCGATAACAAATATATTTCCCCGCTGACGTCGGGTCTTACTTACCTCGTCGAGAAGTGCAAGTTGTTCGAGCACGCGGGTGTAATGCATGTAAATGGTATCGAACGCAGTCGTTTAGCGGCATTTGCTGAGGAGAATCTTTAAATCGAAGCGTGCCGATAACCGCTCATCCCACCGTTAACGGCACGCGTGCATCACTTTGTGCAGTTCCTGGCCTCCCTCAAATGGACGAAGGCACGTTCGCTTAGGCGTAAGATTATTCGCAGTCAGCAGGAGAAACCTGCGGGCGCTGCATTCTGCGCAATGCGGGCGTCCATGAGGGCCAAAAACAACAATGCCGGCCCGGCAACTCGATTTACTTTTTTGGGTGCAATGCAAAATGACTATGGAATCACTGGCAGTTCGGTGGGGGGATGGCCGTCGTGCGGATACCGATTTCGCGCGCGAGCAGATTCTCGATGCCGCATGGCGTTGTTATAAGGCAAACACCGTTTATAAAACCAGCATGGAACACATCGCGCGCGAAGCAAAAGTATCGCGCACAACCGTATACCGTTACTTCGAAAATCGCGATGAAGTGCTGACCGGTGTACTGATGCGCGCTTTACACCAGCTCGTCGACACGGTGCGCGGCGATGTCGCCGCCACCGATAAATTCGGCGACTTCATTGTGGAAGCGTTGGTATGCGCGATGAAAGCAGTGCCCAAGTCACCGGTGTTCTCGTTGCTGTTGCAGGAACAGAGCACCGTGATCAGTCGGGTTTACATCGTATCGCCGGAAACGTTGGCAATTCTCGTCGATTTTTTTGGTGAGCGTTTCGAGCAGGCGCGGCGCGATGGCGAGCTGCGCGAGGGCATTGAGTTATTGTCGCTGATCGACTGGCTGATTCATGTGATTAGTGCGTACATGATTGCACCGACCGCAGCGCAAAGTGCCGATGACTGGCGCAAAATGCTTCGTCTATTTTTGCTGCCGTCGATCGTTCGCGAGTAATCGGATTTATTGACTGCGGCGGTTAGGCAATAGTTGTTCGCGGGCGCGTTCCAATTAACGCGCGCGCGATTTGCAGAATCGCCAGCGTAAAAAAGCCGGCCAACACATCGTCGATAATGATACCGAGGCCGCCGTGCACATGGCGGTCGAGCCAGCTAATGGGCCACGGTTTCCAGATATCCAATAATCGAAACAATATAAATCCCGCGATAATCCATGCGCCGCTCGTCGGCAGCCACGCAAGTGCAATCCACACGCCGATAAATTCATCCCACACGATGGTGCCGTGATCGTGCACTCCCATATCGCGCGCGGTTCTGCCGCAGCAATAAATACCTGCAATAAATGCAATCGCGATCACCAGCCAGTAATACAGCGGCGGTAGAAAATGCAGTGGCCACCACGGAATTAATGCCGCAAGCGTACCGAACGTTCCCGGTGCTCGCGGAGCGAGTCCACTGCCGAAACCTGCGGCGATGAGATGAATTGGATTCCGAATATCGGGCTTTGCCAACGATTTATCCTTAGAAGTGCTTGTAGCCTTTGCGCGCCAATGGCATTGCGTTGCCATTCGCATCGAGCATAAATAATTCGCCGTCGGCAACGATTTCGCCGATGTCGGTGACACGCATTCCACATTGCCGCGCTACATCGTGTAATTGCGAGACGCGATCGCGTGAAACGGTAAAACATAATTCGTAATCGTCGCCGCCGTGCAACGCAAAATCGATGGCATTGCTTTTTCGACGTAACGCGTCAGATAAGGGTAAACGGTTGGGATCGATCTTCGCGCCGACGCGGCTGCATTCGAGAATATGGCCCAGGTCCGCAGCGAGACCGTCCGAAATATCGATGGCGGAATTGGCGATACCGCGTAACTGTTCGGCGAATTGCACGCGAGGCGTCGGGGTGTAATAACGCTGTAAAAAATAATTCTGTTCGGCATCAAGTTGTGAGCGCGGCAATGCTAAATAATCGAGCGCGGCACGTGCATCGCCGAGCGTGCCGGTAACGAAAATCGCATTGCCGATTTCTGCACCGCTGCGCGTTAGTGCAACGCCGATGGGAGCGGTGCCGAAGATTTGAATAGTGATGACCAGCGCTGGCCCGCGCGTGGTATCGCCGCCGATTAACGCCAGATCGAATTCATTCGCGCACTCGCGCAATCCATGGGCGAATTGTGCGAGCCATTGCGCATCGGCTTGCGGCAACGTCAGGGCGAGCGTGAACGCAAGTGGTGTTGCGCCCATCGCGGCGAGATCGGAAAGATTGCTGCGCAATGCTTTTTGCGCGATCAGTGCCGCATCGCCGTGCGCAGGAAAATGCACATCGGCGACTAGCGTATCGACGGAAATAGCGAGCTGCTGTCCGGCGGGTGGGTTCAACAGCGCGCAATCGTCGCCGATACCCAATGCAATTTCGGCGCGCGCGCGGCCGATATCGGTAAAAAACCTGGCAATCAGTTCGAACTCACCGAGTGCCATATCGATTACCGCTTGGCGGCGGCGATTTCCACGCTGCGTAATTGTTTGGCGAGTTTGTCGAGAATACCGTTGATGTATTTATGGCTTTCGGCAGCGCCGAATTTTTTCGCGAGCGATACGCCTTCGTTGATCGCCACTTTGTACGGCACGTCGATGCGCTGCGACAGCTCAAAAGCGCCCATGCGCAGCAGTGCTAGTTCGATGGGCGTGATGTCCTTGAGCGGGCGGTCGAGATGCGGCTCGATTAATGCGTCGAGATCTTTTAACTGCGCGGGGATTTGATGCAGCAATTCCTGAAAGAATTCGAGATCGACTTGCGAGAAATCGTATTCGTTGCGGAATTGCATTTCGATTTGCTGCAGCGCGTTATGGCTGATCTGCCATTGATACAGCGCCTGCATCGCATAATGACGCGCCTTATGACGCAGCGCGGGATTGAAACCGGAAGGTTTTGCCACAGCAGTTACTCTCTGTTCGCTAAAGAACACGGCAATCGTTGTGATTGCCGTTGGTTTTTACTTCACCCTTTATTTAAAAGGGTGGATTACAAATTACCGAGCAAGCTGACCATCTCGAGCGCCGATAACGCCGCTTCAGCGCCTTTGTTGCCGGCTTTGGTGCCTGCGCGTTCGACTGCTTGTTCGATGGTGTCGACGGTCAATACGCCGAACGCCACCGGCACGCCGTATTGCATCATCACTTGCGCGAGACCTTTCGTGCATTCACCGGCGACGTATTCGAAATGCGGTGTGCCGCCGCGAATCACTGCGCCGAGCGCGATGATGGCATTGACCTGTTTTTTCTCTGCGATCTTCTGGCACACGAGCGGAATTTCGAACGCGCCGGGCGCACGCACGATCGTGATTTGATCGTCGCCGATACCGTGACGGCGCAGCGTATCGATCGCCGCACTGAGCAGACTCTCGACAACAAAGCTATTCCAGCGTCCGACCACAATCGCGAATTTGCCCTTGTTCGCAACGAACGTGCCTTCGATGGTTTTTATCGTGCTCATATCATTTCCTTCACTATTTTTAGGCGAAATAAATAATGGTTACGGCTCAATGTAGTCGATCACTTCGAGCTCGAAACCCGAGATCGCGTTGTACTTGACCGGTGTACCCATCAATCGGAATTTACGCACGCCGAGTTCGCGCAGAATTTGCGAACCCAGACCGATCGTCAATTGCGTGCTGCGACCGCCAATCGCCGCCGGTGCCGGTGTGTCGCGTTTGCCGAGCGCGATATCAACGCTGGCGAGCAGATCGTCGCGGGTTTCGTGGCCGCCCAAAATCAGCAATATGCCGCCTTCCTCGCCGATTTTTTTCAGGCAGCGCTGCGTGTTCCAGCCGCGACGGCCGCGCGATTGCGTGCCGACCAGATCGCGCAATGTGCTGGTGAATTGCACGCGTACGAGCGGTGCAGGATTCTGTTCCATGTCGCCTTTCACGATGGCGAGATGCAAATCGCCGTGGCAAGTATCGCGATAGGTATGCAACACGAAGTCGCCGTGGTCGGTTTGAATCGGGCCTTCGCTGATTTTTTCGATACTGCTTTCGTTGACGACGCGATAGTGGATCAGATCGGCGATGGTGCCGATTTTAATGCCGTGCTCCTGCGCGAATTTTTCGAGCTCGGGACGGCGCGCCATCGTGCCGTCCGGGTTCATTATTTCGCAGATCACACCCGAGGCATCGAAGCCGGCGAGGCGCGCCAGATCGCAGGCCGCTTCGGTATGACCGGCGCGCACCAGCACACCGCCGGGCTCTGCAATCAGCGGGAAGATATGGCCGGGCTGCACGATGTCATCGGATTTTGCGTTGCGCGCTACCGCGGCACGTACCGTGAGTGCTCGATCGGCGGCCGAAATACCGGTTTCGACGCCGTGCGCGGCTTCGATCGATACGGTGAATTTAGTGCCGAAGCCGGATTTGTTGTTCTGCACCATCAGCGGCAAATTCAAACGTTCACAGCGTTCGCGCGACATCGGCAGGCAGATGAGACCACACGCATAGCGCGCCATGAACGCGATGTGCTCGGCAGTGACGCACTCGGCGGCCATGACGATATCGCCTTCGTTCTCGCGATCTTCGTCGTCCATCAGGATCACCATCTTGCCGAGGCGAATGTCCTGAATAATTTCTTCGGTGGTGTTCAATGCCATCAGATAGTACCTGACGCACGATGCGTCTAAAGGCGGCGGGGCCGCGTAATCGAAATCCAAAGAGGATGGATTTCGATGATTAATTAAGAGCGGTTGCCGAACCCGTGTTCGGCCAGAAATGTTTCGGTCATGCCGCTGCTCGATGTCGCCGATTGGTCGCCGGTCAGCAATCGTTCGAGATAACGCGCGATCACGTCGACTTCGAGATTGACGCGCGAACCGACGCGGTAACTGCCAATGATCGTCACTTGCGCCGTGTGCGGCACTATATTCAATTCAAAGTCGGTTCCGCTTACCGCATTTACAGTAAGCGAGATGCCGTCGACGCAGATCGAACCCTTGTGCGCGATGTATTTCGCCAGCTCTTTCGGCGCGCGCAGCGTGAAGCGAATCGAACGCGCATCGTCGCTGCGGGCGATCACTTCGCCGACGCCATCGACATGGCCGCTGACAATATGGCCGCCGAGGCGCGATTCCGGCATCAACGCCTTTTCCAGATTCACGGTTTCGCCGACGCGCCATGCGCCGATGGTCGTGAACGCGAGCGTTTCGCGCGAGACATCGGCCCAGTAGCCGTCGCCCGGCAACTCAACGACGGTCAAGCAGACGCCATTGGTCGCGATGCTGTCGCCGATTTTCACATCGGCGAGCGGCAAATCATCGCTGGCGATGCGCACGCGCAGATCGCCATTGCGCGGTTGCAGCGCGGCGACTTTGCCGGTGGCTTCGATAATGCCGGTGAACATGTTCAGTCCTCGCTCGCCGCGTACAGCGGTGTTGCATCGATGCGCCAGTCGTTACCGACCGCACGAATATCGTTGATGATCAAACGCTGCTGCTCGCGCATTTTCAACAGCGGCAAATCGAGCAGCGGTCGTGCGCTGCTGCCGAGTAAAGTCGGCGCCATGTAAATCGTCAATTGATCGATCAGCTGCTCGCGCCATAGCGCACCTGTTAGAGTCGCGCCGGCTTCGACCATCACTTCGTTCGCCTGCTGCTCGGTGAGCCAGCGCATCAACGCATGGAGATCGACGCGGTTATCGTCGGTCGCCGGCAATCGAACGATTTGTGCATTCGCTTCGACCAGCGGTTCCCAGCGTTTTTGCTCATCGTTGAGCGTTGCGATCGCCAGCCGGCCGGGCTGCGCAAAAATACGTGCCGGCGGTTGCAGACGCAGATGCGAATCGACAATCACGCGCAACGGTTGCCGTTCGGCGATGATGTCCGCGTATTCGAGATGAAGTTCTTCGGCGCGCACGCTGAGCGCGGCGTTGTCCTGCAAGACGGTGTCGACGCCGCTGAGAATCACGCAGCTGCGCGCGCGCAACCGTTGCACATCGGAACGCGCGGCGGTGCCTGTCAGCCACTGGCTTTCGCCCGATGCCATCGCGGTGCGGCCATCGACGCTCATCGCCAGTTTCGCGCGAACCCACGGCCGACCGCGTTCCATCCGGCTGATAAAACCGATATTTAATTCGCGCGCGTCGGCTTCGAGCAAACCGGCTTCGACGGCGATGCCGGCGGCGCGTAAATGTTCGAGACCGCGACCGGCGACGAGCGGATTCGGATCGCGCATCGCTGCCACAACACGCGAAATTCCCGCCGTTACCAGCGCTTCGCAACACGGCGGCGTTTTGCCGTGGTGACTGCACGGTTCGAGCGTGACATACGCGGTCGCGCCGCGCGCGTGACCGTAAAATTTTTCCGCATCGCGCAGCGCGTTGATTTCCGCGTGCGCCCGTCCGGCCCACTCATGCCAGCCGCGGCCGATGATTTTGCCGTCGCGCACCAGCACACAACCGACCCGTGGATTCGGCGTCGTCGTGTAAAGGCCGTGCCGCGCGAGTTGCAGCGCTTCGGCCATATAGTTGCGGTCAAAGGTACGATCAAGGCATTCGCGATCGACCGGCGTGGTCATCTGCCGTGGCTCTCGGTTCAGTTTTCGCTGGGGGCGGGTTCTTGCGCGAGTTTGTCGATCTCGGCGCGGAATTCGTTCAAGTCCTGGAAGCTGCGATAAACGGACGCGAAGCGCACGTACGCAACGTGGTCGAGCTGTTTCAACGCTTCCATCACTTTTTCGCCGATCACGCGCGAATCGAGTTCGCGCTCGCCGGTGGCCTGCAGCTGGTGCTTGATCTGCGTGATCACCGCTTCGACCTGTTCGATGCTGACGGGGCGTTTCTGCACCGCGCGCAAAATGCCGTTGCGCAGTTTTTCCTCGTCGAACGGTTCGCGCGAACCGTTGGTTTTGATCACGCGCGGCATCAGCAATTCGGCACTTTCGAACGTGGTGAAACGCTCGGCACACGAAAGACATTCGCGCCGCCGCCGCACCTGGCCGCCTTCGGCGACCAGACGCGAATCGATTACTTTGGTGTCATCGAAATTACAGAACGGGCAGCGCATACGGAACTCAATCGACCTGTAAAGAGCAGTAGATAAGTAAGAGCTTACTTATCTACTTAGGCGTAAACAGGAAACTTCGCGCAGATATCCAGCACTTTCGCCTTCACCTGCGGAATCACCTCGGCACTGTTGCCTTTTTCGAGGCT
>CBFHCK010000010.1:0-16603 GCA_965653955.1 uncultured Spongiibacteraceae bacterium | reverse complement strand
TTGCCCCCAACGCTTTGGCTTGGAGATTCGTTCGCGGCGGCCGGTGACGATCAGCAGAATCGCCGCCACGGCGATGAAGGAAAACCAGAAACCAATATCGATCACCGCGAGCGGATCGAACAACAGCGTCAGCCACAGCGCCAGAATCCAGCTCGACGACGCAGCGAATTCGCGTCGCGAGATCATCGTCGCCAGCAGCACGCTGAACATAATCAACGCCCGCTGCAACGGCAGCCCGAAGCCTGCGATTAGCGCATAGCCGAGCGCGGTGAGCCACGCCGGTGCCATCGTCAGCAGATACATACGCCGACGATTCACCGCCAGCGGACTGCGCCACCACAGCTGCGCGAGCGCAAACATCAACCCGCCGGTGAAGGCGATCTGCAATCCCGAAACGACGAATAAATGCACGGTGCCGGTCGCGCGAAATGTGTCCCATTGGCGCGTGGTGATGTCGCTGCCATCGCCGATCAATAATCCCAGCAGCAAACCGCGCATCGATGCATGCGCAAGGCGCTCGCGCAGATATTGCTGGGCCTGATCGCGCCAGTAATCGATCGACACCTTCGAGGCTGTCGCAAGGCGTCGATTATCCAGACTGCGTTCGATATATCCGGTCGCGCCGATTCGATTCGCCACCAACCAGGCTGCGTAATCGAACCCGCCTGGGTTCGCCAATCCGCGTGGGCGTTTCAGCACCACGCGTAACTGCCAGCGCTCGCCCGCGCGCGGGATTCTGTCCGCTTCGTACCAGGTCAATTGCACGCGATGGAGATCGACTGCACACGGTTGCGCGCCGATCGTGCAGCTCTCGACATCAAAGCGAAATCGTTGCGACGGCTGGCGACGAAACCCGGGTTGTTACTCGACCAGGCCATCGATTGTGCCGGTCAGCAGCAACGGCGCTTGCTCAAGCTCCAATGGCAGCAGACCGGCGCGTATCCAATAGCCGTAACCGCAGCCCCAGCAAAGACCGGCAACCAACGCCAATGCGTAACGAAAGGTGGGGGTCGTGCGCCAGCGCCAGAGCACGACAAAAGGAATAATCAGCAGCGGAAGCCATCGATACGATGGCAATTGCGGCCACCATGCCACGACGCCAATACCGGCGGCCATGCAGAGCATCCATGCGCGCATATGAAACCTTATTCAATCCTTGGTTAACGGTGGGCAAATACATCGGCATAATACCGCCGCGTTTTCGCCCCTCCATCTCGGTGCCTTTAACTAATGCCGTTACGCCTGCTGCGACGCCTTGTGCCCAATCCGGCGACTATCCGACAACATCGCTCGCTGCGTCTTGTTCAGCACTGGCTCGATGATCCGAATTTGTGGCACATGAATCGTTATTCGGTATCGAGCGCCATATTCATCGGCTTTTTAGTCTCGTTCGTTCCGCTGCCGGTGCACACACCCTTAGTCGCGCTGATTGCGATCTGGTGGCGCGCCAACCTGCCGACTGCGCTGGCTGCGACGTGGTTGTCGAATCCACTGACGATTCCGGTTCAGTTCTACTTCGCTTATGAAACCGGCACCTGGTTGCTGCATCAACCGCAACAGAATTTCGCATTTCAGCTTTCGATGCAGTGGCTGCGCGAAGAATTCAATGCGATCTGGCAACCGCTGCTGCTCGGCTGTCTCGTTTGCGGCCTAGTGGCCGCATTCCTCGGCGCCGCCATCGCGCGTCTAGTCTGGCGTGTGCAAGTGATGGCGCGCTGGAAAGCGCGGCAGCACCGTCGCCAGCCATCATCAGGTTCCTAGTCGTAACGCAGTGCGACCGCCGGCTGCACTTTCGCCGCGCGCCAAGCCGGGTAAATCGCCGCCAGCGTGCTCATCACTAGCGCCGTGCCTGCGACCTGCAACACATCCGCGATGCGTAAATCCGACGGCAGGTAGCTGATCGGGTACACGTCGGACTGCAAAAACTGAACATGCATAACGCGCTCGATCAGCGCGACGAGATCGGTAACCGCCAGCGATAAGCCGATGCCGAACACGACACCGAGCGCCGTGCCGATCACACCCACCAGAAAGCCCTGCACCAGAAAAATTTTGATGATGCCGTTCGGCGTGGCGCCCTGGCTGCGCAGAATCGCGATGTCGCCCTGCTTATCGTTCACCACCAACACCAGCGCAGACACGACATTGAATGCCGCGACGGCGATCACGATCGCGAGCATCATGCTGACCAACTGCTTCGACAAATGAATCGCCGCGTACAGATTGCCCTGCGTCGCCGTCCAGTCGGAGACGTAGTAGCGGCCTTGCAGTTCACGCCATAAATCGCCGGCGATCTGCGGCGCGGCAAACAAATCGCGGACCGACACGCGCAGCGCGATGGCGTTATCGCGGCCGCCGCTTAATTGTTGTGCGTCCTCAAGTCGCAGCAGCGCGAGACTTTGATCGAGCTCGGTGCCGCTGCGAATAATGCCCCCCATACTGAAACGTTGAAGCCGTGGTTGAACGCGTCCGGAAGCGTTATCCGGCACCACGACGGTGATGTGATCGTCGATCGCGACACCGAGTTTTTCCGCGATGCCCTGCCCTAACACAATCGTTTGCGGCTGCCTCTTTAGACGCTCGATCGCGGCCGGATCGAGAAATGTTGCCAACGCAGTAGCTCGCGCTTCGCGCTCAGGATCGACACCAAACAACAGTACCGCCTCCGCAACCTGTCCTTTGACCAGCATGCCGTTCAGCTGTAACAGCGGCGATGCACTGCGCACGCCCGGATGCCGCTCGACCTGCTCGACCGTGCGGTGCCAATCGGCCTGCGGATCGGCTGCGTACAAGTTGATATGCGGCACAAGACCCAAAATACGCTCGCGCATTTCGCGCTCGAAGCCATTCATTACCGACAGCACGACGATCAACAGCGCGACACCAATCACCAGACCGGCAATCGCGGTGCGCGAGAGGAATGTCGTCAACCGCGAACCGCGTTTTGAGCCGGTGTAACGCGTGCCGACAAAAATACTGTAAGGCTTGAACATCAGACGGAATCCAGCGCGCCGTCGCGCAAATGCAGCACGCGATCCATGCGTTGTGCGAGCAGCGGATCGTGCGTGACGACGATGAAGCAGGTGTCGAGTTCGCGGTTCAATTCCAGCATCAGCTGGTGAATGGTTTCGGCGGTGGTGCGATCGAGATTGCCGGTCGGCTCGTCGAGTAAAACACATAAAGGCTGCGCCACCAGCGCCCGCGCGATGGCAACGCGCTGGCGCTCGCCACCCGATAGCTCCGATGGTTTGTGCTGCAACCGCGCGCTCAAGCCGACGCGTTCGAGCATCGCCCGCGCCGCATCGGCGGCAACCTTCACTGGTTCGCCGCGAATCAACAGCGGCATCGCGGCGTTTTCGAGCGCGGTGAATTCTCCGAGCAGATGATGGAACTGGTAGACGAAGCCCAGCGTGCGATTGCGCAATGCGCTGCGCTGCTTTTCGCCGAGCGCGGAAATCGGCTCGCCCTGCACCAGCACCGCCCCGCTGCTCGGTGTATCGAGACCGCCGAGCAGGTTCAATAATGTCGATTTACCCGAACCCGAACTGCCGATAATCGCGATGCGTTCGCCGCTGCGAATCTGCAAATTGACGTTATTAAGTACCTGCAACCGCTGCGGACCTTCGTCGTAGCTTTTGCACAAATCACGGCATTCGAGCACCACCGCCTTTTCATTCGTTGCAGACAAAATAATTCCTCGATTTGTCGATTTATTCGCCTCGCGATTTACTCGCGGTGTGGTTCATTCATAACGCAATGCTTCGGCCGGCTGAATCTGCGCCGCTCGCCATGCCGGATAAATCGTGGCGAGGAAACTGAGCAGCCAGGCGATGCCGCACACCCGCGCGATTTCGATTGGCACCACCACCGACGGAATACGCGTGACGAAATACACGCTGGGATCGAAAATTTGCGCGCCGAAAATGCGCTCGAAAAATTGGACTATTGCGCCGGCGTTCATAGCCAATGGCGTACCGATCAACGCACCAATCAAGACGCCGGCAACACCGATCAGCGCACCTTGCACGATAAAAATCGTCATGACCGAGCGCGGCGATGCGCCCATAGTACGCAGCACGGCGATATCCGCGCGTTTGTCGTTCACCATCATCGTCAGGATTGAAATGATATTGAACGCAGCGATCGCAATAATCACGAACAGCAGCAGCGCCACCATCGTTTTTTCCATTTTCACCGACTTGAACAGACTGCCCTGCGTTTCGCTCCAATCGCTGACTTTATATTGCTGCGTCTGTGCGGCATTCCAACGCTGCAACAGTGGCGCCGCATCGAACAAATCGCGCACCGATATACGCAACCCACCGACGGTATCGCCCATCTGATAAAGGCGCTGGCCGTCTTTCAGGTTGATAAACGCCGTCGTGCTATCGAGTTGCGAGCCGCTGCGAAAAATCGCCACCACGGTGAACCGTTTTTCACGCGGAAAAATGCCCATCGGCGTTACGGTCACTTTCGGCAGAATCACATCGACAGTGTCGCCGACGACGACGCCGAGATTACGCGCGAGGATATCGCCCAGCGCGATGCCGAACGGCAGCTTGGTCAGATTATCGAAATGCCCATCGACCACGTGACGCTGCACCGACGACACGCGCTGCTCGTATTCCGGCACCACCGCCCATAACTGAGCACCGCGCACCGGCCCCTGATTCGCGAGCATAATGCTGCCGCCGACATAGGGCGCGGCCGCGATAAATCCAGGCGCATGTGCAACGTTATCGGCCACTTGCTGCCAATGGCGCAGCCGTCCGTCGGGCGCTTCGATAAACCCGTGCGGAACCACCGCGAGAATACGATTGCGCAATTCGGCCTCGAAACCATTCATCACCGACATGACGACGATTAACGCAGCCACACCCAGAATCATGCCGAGCAGTGAAATCAGCGCGATAAACGAGATGAAATGATCGCGCCGACGTGCGCGCGTATAACGCCATCCGATAAAACCGGCGAGCGGTTGAAACATGAGTTGTCCTTTTTCGGCACCTGCCCGCGCCTGTTATTCCACACGCGGCTGTACTACAGTA
Source organism: uncultured Spongiibacteraceae bacterium (assembly GCA_965653955.1). Lineage (GTDB taxonomy): Bacteria > Pseudomonadota > Gammaproteobacteria > Pseudomonadales > CAMLJR01 > CAMLJR01. The sequence continues at coordinate 11,555 of CBFHCK010000010.1, read as the reverse complement.
GGTCTCTAAAAAGGCGACGGGAGATCCGCCAACTTGATCGAGAAAGCCCCAGAAAATTCATCATCCGGCACTGCTGCCAACACTACGTCCGACGCGCCCGAGCTGGACCGTCGCGAGTATTTTCGAGTCGATGACCGGATTATTTTGCGTTATCGCGTAGTTGCGGCCGACGCGGTAGGCAATACACCCGCTGAGCGTCATTTCGATAACGCCGATGTTTTTGCGTTATTGCGAGAACTGCGCCAAATCGACCAAGAGAATAATAACGTATTGCGCTCGCTCGCCGAAACAAACCGCGAATTGGGCATCTATCTAAAAAGTCTCAATCGAAAAATCGAGCTGATCGCAGGCGCGCTGGCGGTGATGGATGAAGCGCAGCAATTGCAATCGCCGCAACCGGTATCGATCAGCGAAACAAGTCTCTCGTTCTACGCCGAATCCGAACTCGCGGTCGGCACCGTTGTTGCCTTGGAGTTAATCCTGCTGCCCCAACATATCGGGCTGGCGATTTACGGCGAGGTCATCGCCAAACGCGACAACAAGGATCGGCATGCTGTCGTTCAATTTGTCCGCCTGCGCGACAGCGATCGGCAACTGTTGGCGCGCCACGTCATGCAGGTGCAAATCGCGGCACGTAAGCAAAACCAATCGATATAAACTCGCGCTGTTTGTTATCGTCAGCTGCTTGTTATCGGAAACCGTGCGCTAGGGAGGCATCATCATGCTTTTGATACTTCACCCGAATATCGACGAGAGCGGCGAAGCCTATCGCATCACGCTCGACCATCTGCAAAAACTTCCCGGCATCAAAATCAAAAAACATTTAGTGCAGGGCCAGGATCAGGCACTGACCGAAATTTATTTGATTGGCAACACGCACGCGCTCGATAAATCCGAACTCGAAGCGCTGCCTGCCGTCGAACGCGCGATAAAAATTTCCGAAGAATATCGCGTGCTCGGACGCCATCGCGACGACAAACGCATCAACGGCTTCGACTATCAGGGTCTGCGTTTCGACCAGGATAATCTGCATGTATTTGCAGGTTTGTGCGCCGTCGATAATCCAACCAATGTCGAAACGATGTTACGCGCGCTGCGCGATAACGGGCAGACCTGCACGCGCATGGGCGCGTATAAGCCGCGCACGAATCCGTATGCGTTTCAGGGTCACGGCGCGAATTGTTTGCCGTGGGTATTCGATCTTGCCGGAAAATACGGCATCAAAGTGATCGCGATGGAAGTTACCCATGAAAGCCATATCGACGATATCGATAAAGCGCTTTCTGAAACTGGAAATCCCACCGGTGTGATGCTGCAGATCGGCACGCGCAACACGCAGAATTTCGAATTACTGAAAGCGATCGGCAAGCAGAGCCGCTACCCTGCACTGCTTAAACGCGGCTTCGGCATCACACTTAGCGAATCGCTGAATGCCGCAGAATATCTCGCGAGCGAAGGCAACGATCGTGTGATTTTCTGTCTGCGCGGTATGAAAAGCGATTACGGCGCGCCGCATCGCAACATGGTCGATTTCGCACAAATTCCCGTCATCAAACGGCTCACACGCATGCCGGTATGCATCGATCCATCGCATTCAGTTGGCTCACGCGAAAAATCTCCCGACGGCATACTCGATTTAATGCACGCAACTGCGCAGGGCGTGATTGCCGGCGCGAATATGATTCTCGTCGATTTTCATCCGAATCCAAAAGAAGCACTGGTCGATGGACCACAGGCATTGCTGCTGAATGAGCTGGATAATTTTTTAACGGACGTCGGCATTGCGAGACAGGCGTATTTGGCGCGGAAAAAATTGTGGGGCGCGATTTGAAAAATTAACGCAGTAACCGCATCCAATAAAAAAGCCGCTCGATTGAGCGGCTTTTTTATTTAACCCTGTTGATCACGCTTCTTTCGGATACACCTTGTATGCGACGCCGGCCATTTTCTGCAGCACGCGATACACCTGACAGCTGTAACCGAATTCGTTGTCGTACCAGCAGTACAACACGACGCTGCTACCGCTGACGATCGTCGCTTCCGCATCGTAAATACAGGCATGGCGCGAGCCAACGAGATCGGTCGAAACCACTTCCGGCGAATTCGAATAGTCGATCTGTTTGCGCAGCGGTGAATGCAGCGCGATTTTGCGCATGTATTCGTTCATTTCCTCAACGCTGGTTTCACGTTTCAGATTCAATTTCAAAATCGCCAGCGATACGTTCGGCGTCGGTACGCGAATCGCATTGCCGGTCAGTTTGCCGATCAGTTGCGGCAATACTTTGCTCACTGCTTTCGCTGCGCCGGTTTCGGTAATAACAAGATTAAGCGGCGCGCTGCGACCGCGACGTTTCGACGGATGATAATTGTCGATCAGGTTCTGGTCGTTGGTATATGCATGTACCGTTTCGACGTGACCGTTAACGATACCGAAATGCTCATCGATAACTTTCAGCGGCGGCACGATGGCGTTCGTGGTGCAGCTTGCCGCAGTGATGATTTTATCGTCCGGCAAAACTTCGTTGTCGTTGATGCCGAAAACGATATTTTTCAAATCCCCTTTGCCGGGCGCGGTCAGAATCACTTTCGAAACGCCCGGACATTTCAGGTGCTTCGATAAACCTTCGCGATCACTCCACTTGCCGGTGTTGTCGACAATAATCGCGTCGTTGATACCGTACTGCGTGTAATCGATCGCATCGGGTTGATCGCCATAAATCACTTTGACTTCATTGCCGTTGCATACGAGCGACTGGCGCTCTTCATCGACACGAATCGTACCGTTGAATTTGCCGTGCACCGAATCGCGTTGCAGCAGATTCGCGCGCTTCATCAGATCGTTGTCGCCCTTGCCTTTACGCACAACGATGGCACGCAGACGCAGCGTATCGCCACCGCCCGCCTTTTCGATCAGCAGGCGCGCCATCAGACGACCGATGCGACCAAAGCCGAACAGCACGATATCGCGCGGTTTTTCGATCGGCTTGACGTTAATGCCGATCAGATCCGCAACTTGTTCGCGCACGAAATCGTCGACGCTGATGCCCTGACTCTTCACTTCGTCATACATCACGGCGATGCGGCCGGCATCGATATGCGCCGTGCCGAGATTGAGCGCGGCGAGTGCTTTTACTACGGGGAAGGTTTCGAATTCGGAGAGTTCGTTCTGCTCGACCTGACGCACAACGCGATGCGCCTGCATGATGTCGATTGGTGATTTATTAACGAGGCTTTGACCGTAGATATAGGTCTTGACGTTATTTTCCCGGTACAACTTGCCGACCAGCGGAATCAAACCTTCGGCAAGCGCTTCGCGCTGCTTCCAGTCCTTGAAATAGTCGTCGGGACGATTACGTTTTCTCTGCTCCATTGAAAAGCACCTTTGCCGCAGTGGTAGAAAATAGGCGCGTATTATCTTTGCTCATCATTTGTGCCGCAACAACAAACACTTGCGTTATGCGTGCAAAGTCAAATGAAATCGTTTTCATTTCGCAAATAATTCATCGATGATTGCGGCGTCCACGCAGACATCGATCGCGCGGGTTCAATACAAAGAGCCTCGGGCTACAATACCGCCCTTTGAAATCGACCTATTCTGAAACTGAGCAATTTTGATACCGATGTCCTCATCACCATTCGATATTCGTCTGCAATCCAAACCCGGCGATCGCCAACACTGGAGTCAATTGCACGGCAGTGCGGCCAGTCTCGCGGTCGCCACTGCCGCACGTCGGTTGCAACAACCGCTGTTATGGATAACGCGCGACACCGCCAGCGCGCGGCAGATCGAACAGGAGCTGCGCTTTTTTGCGTCCGATATCGATGTGCTCCATTTACCGGACTGGGAAACGCTGCCTTACGATACATTTTCGCCGCATCAGGACATCATTTCGGAGCGCCTGAGCACGCTGCACTACTTGCCGCAAATGAAACGTGGCGTGCTCGTGGTGCCGATAATGACGTTGCTGCACCGTTTACCGCCACCGTCCTATCTGCACGGCAACAGCCTCGTTCTGGATAAGGGACAAATCCTCGATATCGAAGCATTGCGTCAACGGTTGAGCAGCGCCGGCTATCGCGCGGTGACGACAGCTTACGAGCACGGTGAATTCGCGCAGCGCGGTTCATTGCTCGATATTTTTCCGATGGGCAGCGAGCTGCCCTATCGCATCGATTTGCTCGACGACGAAATCGATTCGCTGCGCACGTTCGATCCGGAAACCCAACGCACGCTGAATCAGGTCGATGCGATTCGTTTGTTGCCCGGCCGCGAATTTCCGTTAACGCCCGAGGCGATCAAGGCATTCCGCGAACACTGGCACGAAAGCTTCGATGTCGATCATCGCCGCTGCCCGGTTTATCAGGATGTCAGCCAGGGCATTGCGCCTGCCGGTATCGAATATTATTTGCCGCTGTTTTTCGATCGATGCGCAAGTCTGTTCGATTATTTGTCGACACAAACAACGATCGTTTGCGATACCGGCCTCGAAGCATCGGCGCAAACATTTTGGAATGAAGCGAATGAGCGCTACGAGCAGCGCCGTCATAACATCGAGCGGCCCCTGCTGCCGCCTTCGCGTATTTTCGAGCCGGTCGAGCAATTATTCGCGCGCTTCAAATCGCATCAGCAAATTATTCTCGGGAACGACACCGAGGCCAGCGCCGGTCGTCTTGTTTTCGATACACGAACACCACCGCCGTTGGCCATTGATGCCAAAGCCGATGATCCTATCGCAGCGTTGCGTACTTTCGTTTCGACACAACGCGTGTTGTTGTGCGCAGAATCGGCCGGACGACGCGAAACGCTGATCGAGTTGCTCGCACGCAATCAACTCAAGCCCAAAAATATCGACGACTGGCAAACATTCGTCGACGGCAAAGCCGCGCTCGCTATCGCCGTTGCGCCGATCGATCGCGGCCTGCTCATACCGGGCAGCAATATTGCGCTGGTCACCGAGAGTCAGTTGTTCGGCCAGCGTGTATTACAGGTACGGCGGCGCAAGCGACAATCCGACGTCGCCGAAAATGCGGTGCGGAATCTCAGCGAATTACGCATCGGCACGCCCGTTGTGCATATCGATCATGGCGTCGGCCGCTATTGCGGCTTGCAAACATTGACGATCGACGGGCAGGAAGCCGAATTCGTCACACTCGAATATGCCGAAGGCGCGAAATTATATGTGCCGGTTGCGTCATTACATTTGATTGGCCGTTACAGCGGCGCCGATCCGGAGCACGCGCCACTACATCGCCTCGGTAGCGAGCAATGGCAAAAAGCGAAACGCAAAGCAGCCGAACAGATTCGCGATGTCGCCGCTGAATTACTCGATATTTATGCGCGCCGCGCCGCGCGTCCCGGTCACGCGTTTAACGATCCAGCACATGCGTATGAAACATTCGCAGCCGGCTTTCCGTTCGAAGAAACGCCCGATCAACTCAACGCCATCGAGGCTGTACTTAACGATATGAAAGCGCCGCAGGCGATGGATCGACTCGTTTGCGGCGACGTCGGCTTCGGCAAAACCGAAGTGGCGATGCGCGCGGCATTCGTTGCAGTACACAACGGTACGCAGGTAGCAATTCTGGTACCCACCACTTTGCTCGCTCAACAACACTACGAATCGTTCAAAGATCGCTTCGCCGACTGGCCAGTAACAATCGACGTGCTTTCGCGGTTTCGCTCGGGCGCGGAACAATCGCGCGCGCTCGAACGACTCGCCGAAGGCAAAATCGATATTCTGATCGGTACGCACAAGCTGTTGCAGCAGGATGTGAAATATAAAAACCTCGGCCTCGTCATCATCGACGAAGAACACCGGTTTGGCGTGCGGCAGAAAGAGCAGTTGAAATCGCTGCGCGCGCATGTCGATATTCTTACGCTGACTGCAACACCGATTCCGCGGACATTGAATATGGCCATGTCGGGCATGCGCGACTTATCGATTATCGCAACGCCGCCGGCGCGACGTCTGTCGGTAAAAACATTTGTGCGTCGCTACGATAACGCGCTGATCAAAGAAGCGATTCAACGCGAAGTTTTACGCGGCGGCCAAGTGTATTTCCTGCATAACGATGTAAAAACCATCGAGAAAACCGCGAGCGATTTACAAGCGCTGGTGCCGGAAATTCGCGTTGGCGTTGGTCATGGACAAATGCGCGAACGCGATCTCGAACAGGTGATGTCGGATTTTTATCATCGCCGCCACAACGTGTTGGTTTGTTCGACGATTATTGAAACCGGTATCGACGTGCCAAATGCAAATACCATCATTATCGAACGCGCGGATAAATTCGGTCTTGCGCAATTGCATCAACTGCGCGGTCGTGTAGGTCGCTCGCACCATCAAGCCTATGTGTATTTATTGACACCGGAACCCAAGCAATTAACGCCGGATGCGGAAAAACGTCTCGAAGCAATCAGCCTCGCCGAAGATCTCGGCGCGGGATTTACATTAGCGACGCACGATTTGGAAATACGCGGCGCCGGCGAACTGCTCGGTGAAGAACAAAGCGGCGAAATCAATACGATCGGTTTCACGCTTTATATGGAAATGCTTGAGCGCGCGGTTAAGGCGATTCGTGCGGGCAAAACACCGAACCTCGACGAACCGCTCGATCACGGCGGTGAAATTAATCTGCGCGTTCCCGCACTCATTCCCGAGGACTATTTGCCCGATGTGCAGGCGCGGCTAATTTTGTACAAACGTATCGCTAATGCTAACGACAGCGAGGCATTGCGCGATTTGCAGGTCGAAATGATCGACCGCTTCGGTTTGCTGCCGGATGCGCTGAAAAATTTATTGCGGGTGACGGCGATCAAGCAAACCGCGCAATCGCTGGGTATCCGTAAAATCGAAGCCGGCGCGAATGGCGGCAAATTCGAATTCGATCAGCAACCGAAAATAGAACCGATCGCGCTGGTGAAACTGGTGCAAAGCAAACCGTCGACCTATCGATTGGCTGGTGCTGCGGCGTTGTCGTTTACCGCATCGCTGGAGGACTATGAACGGCGGTTTGAATTTGTCGAGCGTCTACTGTTAACGCTCACACCGGCTAACGGCGAGCGTAAAACCGCATAAGGAATCAATAATGAAAATCCGCTTCGCGATATTCGCCCTAACCCTCTCTTTCGCACTCCCATTACAAGCGCAGACTCTGTATCACGTCGAAATCATCGCTTTTGCCCGTGAGGGAGCGGCCGCGGATCAGGAAGAGAGCTGGAGTAAACGCCCGAATTTGCGCTACCCGGAACGCACCACCATTTTGCAAACCAACGGTAGCGGTTCGAATACCTTTCAGCAGTTACCGGCCGAAATGTGGATGCTGAATAACGAAGCCACGACAATCAAAAACCGTCGCGGTATGCGCCTGCTGACCCATGTTGCGTGGTTGCAGCCCGGCGAGGCCGCCAGCGTATTAATTGTGGGTGGCAAACAGTTCGGCAATCACTATGAGCTGGAGGGCAGCTTTACGCTCGGCGTTGAAAACTTTCTGAAGGTCGATGTGAACATGTGGTTCAACCGATTTTTAACGAATGCCGCTGGCGATACCGTGGTCTTACCAAACATCCCCGGCACTGTGATTGATCCGACAAGCAGTGCGTCTTCGGCAGCACAAACCGTCCAATTGCAGGAGCAGCGGCGGATGCGCAACGCGGAGCTGCATTATTTCGATCATCCAAAATTTGGATTGCTGGTTATGGTGAAACCGGTTCCACCCTCCAACGCACAATAACTTCTATTGCTGAAACCTTTGATTTCAAGCCGACTCACGGCACCCATGACGCCGCCATTGTTGCGCCTTCTCGGTCACTCTCGCATTGCGCTTCGCCATATACTGTATATAATCACATGTACTGTATATCCAACCAGAGAGCTCCGCGATGAAGCTGACCGACCGTCAACAGGAAGTACTGGATCTTATTCGTCGGTATATCGACGAGACTGGCTACCCGCCGACGCGCGCGGATATCGCACAAGAATTAGGTTTCCGCTCGGCTAATGCCGCCGAGGAACATTTAAAAGCGCTTGCTCGCAAAGGTGCTATCGAGATGATTGCCGGTGCATCGCGCGGCATTCGAATCTCTGAAGAGTCGAAGGGAATTCCGATTGTGGGACGCGTGGCAGCCGGCAATCCCATTCTGGCGCAGGAACATATCGAAGAATATTGCGCTGTCCCCGCAAATTTATTTAATCCGCCGGCAGATTATTTCCTTCGCGTAAAAGGCGACAGCATGATCGAAGTCGGCATATTTGAAGACGATTTACTCGCCGTTCACCGTACCAGCGACGCTCAGAATGGCCAAATAGTGGTTGCGCGTATCGATGACGAAGTAACGGTAAAACGTTTGCAGAAAACGCGCAGCAAGCATCAAGTTCTGTTATTACCCGAAAACTCGAGTTATTCGCCTATCGAAGTGGATTTACGCGAACGCGACTTCAGCATCGAAGGCCTCAGCGTCGGCGTACTACGGCGAGGTGTTTAATCATGCAACAAAATCAATTGGCGCTGAGCGAACAACAAGCAGATGCATCGAGCCTGGTTGAAATCGTATTACCGGGCGACGTTCGTCTTCATCTTCCATTGATTTTGCCAATATTGAGTCAGCTGACCTATGGCAGCGAGCGTGGTTGGCTGACCTATGTCGGAACGACACTGCTATCGAAAAAGGATTGCCGAGAATTCGGTTTGAATTGGCAGCGCTTGTTGCAGGTACTGCCAAGTATTCGGTGCAACACGCTCGATATTGCTGAGCGCGCCTTGATTAGCGGACGGAGTCACACGGTTGTCGCCATTGCAACGACCTGCACTTCGCACCAACTTCAACGCTTAGAGCTAGCGGCACGGGAAGGAAAGTGCCGCTGCATTTTGATTCGCACCCGTTGATACATTCGCAAACCTACAACGGATACCGTCAACAGCCGGGGATTATTGCTCGACGAAGGCACGCTCAATCACGTAATGACCTGCATCGCCGTGACGCGCTTCTTTCAATCCGCCCTGCTCTAAAATCACACACGTGTCTTTCAGCATCTGCGGACTTCCGCACAGCATGAAACGATCATTGGCAATATCCAGCGGAGGCAAACCGAGATCAGCAAACAATTTGCCGTTCTCCATTAAATCGGTGATACGGCCCTGATTTCGGAAAGGCTCACGCGTCACTGTCGGGTAGTACAGCAACTTTTCTTTCACCTGCTCGCCGAAAAATTCGTTTTCGGGTAATTCCTTCGTAATGAAATGGTCGTACGCCAATTCATTCGTATTGCGTACGCCATGCACGAGAATTACTTTTTCATAGTGCTCGTAAGTTTCCGGATCTTTAATAATGCTCATGAACGGCGCCAGCCCTGTCCCAGTGCTGAGCAGATATAAGTGCTTTCCAGGTAGTAAATTGTCCAGAATCAGCGTGCCAGTGGGCTTGCTGCTCATCAAAAGCGGATCCCCGACCTTCAGATGTTGTAAGCGTGACGTTAGTGGACCATCTGGAACCTTGATGCTGAAAAATTCCAAATGCTCTTCATAATTGGCGCTGACAATACTGTAAGCCCTCATCAATGGACGCCCATTGACTTCCAAACCGATCATGATGAAGTGGCCGTTCTTAAAACGAAGCGAATTTGAACGGGTGGTAGTAAAGCTGAACAGCTTATCGGTCCAATGGTGCACACTGAGAACGTGTTCGGAAATGATGGCGGCCATCTAATTTATTGACTCCGGAAGAGTTAGGGGTAACGAACTGCGCTGGGGCTGGACATTGCATCGAGCCCATCTGTTGTCCTGGATAGTGAGCAATAGTAGTAAGTTTTAGATTATCGGTAAATCAGGTTATTCTGAATTTTATTTTCGGACGGACCGATGATGCATTACACATTGCGACAACTTGAAGTCTTTCTGGCAGTGGCCCGCACACAAAACATTAGCCGTGCAGCCGAAGCCCTGGCGATGTCCCAATCCGCCGTGAGCGGCTCTTTAAGCGATCTCGAAGGTCATTTCGATATACAACTGTTCGACCGGATCGGGAAGCGCATCCAACTCAACGAGTTTGGGCGTGCTCTAAGACCTCGAGCCGAAGCTCTACTTGAGCAAGCCGTGGACCTGGAAAATGCGTTTCGCAACCATACGGATATCGGCCGTTTGCAAATCGGCGCCACGCTCACTATCGGTAACTATCTCGCAGTAGAGCTTATGGCGCGCTTCATGCGCGAACAACCGGAAGCCCAGATCACCTTGGAAGTTGCTAATACCCAAGAAATCGTCAATAAGATCGTTAACTTCGAGTTAGATATTGCCTTGGTCGAAGGCGAACTCTCGCATTCGGAGCTAGAAATTACACCTTGGCATGAAGACGAACTCATCGTCTTTTGCTCCCCACAGCACCCTCTCGCAGCAAAAACCTCACTAACCGATGATGACCTGCTCGAAGCAACCTGGATTCTTCGCGAGATGGGGTCCGGTACGCGTCAGACATTCGACAGAGCAATGCATGGGCTGATGCCGCACTTAAATATTATGTTGGAGCTCCAGCATACCGAAGCAATTAAACGCGCAGTTGAGGCCGGCTTAGGCATCGGATGTATATCGCGTGTTGCTCTACGCGATGCGTTTCGTCGCGGAAGCCTCCTTCCGCTGAGCGTTCCACATCGAGATTTGCATCGACACTTCTATTTCATCATCCATCGTCATAAATATCGCTCTGCCGGTATTCAGCGCTGGCTAGAGCTATGTCGCTCGCTCTGAAGATTGACTAACCGATAATTAAAGTACAGCCAATAAAAAAGGGAGCCAAGGCTCCCTTTAGTTGCGTGATGTTTATTACGAGTTTTGCGCGGCGTAAATAGACCATAAACGCGCAGTACTAGCTAATTTTGAATCGGCCGGCACTGCCTTAAAGGCGCTAACTGCTTCGCTATTACGCTTCGCACCCACTAAAGCAACTCCAAGCTGTAGTTGCGCTTCGTCCGCAGCTTTTACGTTGCCTTTTTTGAGACCACGCTTAATTGCTTCGACTGCCTTGGCGTAATCACCATAACTCGCATACGCTGCGCCAAGCTTGATGTCGCCGTCGCCACTTGCCGAAGCTGCCGCTTCTTTTTCAAATTCGGGCAACGATTTCTGATCGATGACCGAATTATCCTGCGCCAGTTTCATCAAGCGAGCTTCGCGATCTTTATTAGGCCCTACCCCCAGCACTTTGCTGGAATAGCCTTTATCCAACACCGCTTTCGCATCACCGGGATAGCCTAATGCCATGGCCAACTGGGCCATTTCAGCATATTCCGAATCTTTCAATACGCCATTCGCTAATTTCAAACGATACAGCTCAAGATTTTTCCGATCGGTGCTGGCGCCATGGGTCTGAGCGTAATTCAGCATTTGAGTCCAGTATTGCTTCGACGGATATTTCGTCAGCAATTGCTCAAGCGTGGCAACCGCCTCATCGTCTTTTTCCATTCTGACTTGGCAATTCATTAGCAGCTGTAACCACTCTTCTTTCACTGGCTGGCCGCTTTGATTCGCCATGCGGATCAACGATTGTGTAGCCTCGATCGCAT
>CBFHCK010000009.1:0-16967 GCA_965653955.1 uncultured Spongiibacteraceae bacterium | reverse complement strand
GCTATACAAAAAAACCGACTAACAAAAATTCCAGACCGGTGTCTCGATTTGGAACTGGAGAGTCCCATGGAAAATGATTTTCTGGTTAGTATTCGGGAGATTCACAGCGCTGAATGTGGAGGCGACCCGGAAACTTCTCCACGATTGTTTAGTGTGAAAATCGACTCGCAGATGAAAAACATGTGGAGCGATGCAAAATCGGATGATGGCGAGATGCTCTCGATATCTCCTTGAGCACGGCAAAATGAACTGAGCAACTCCTTCTATCGATGGGCTGCACCAGCAGCCCTCATGCCCCAGCCGTTTATCCCACTCCACAATCACTATAAACCTAACAATAATATGCACTTATACCGGAGGAAGGCTATTATTCCCCGAGCTATAGCCAACTTCATTCCAGCGGATTCGCGCCGTGACCAGCACCACCGACAGAAACCTCCACAAAAACGACGTGGGCATCAGCAAAAACTACGTCAAATGGTTCCGCAACTCGGCGCCGTATATCAACGCGCATCGCGGTAAAACGTTTGTGCTGATGTTCGGCGGCGACGCGGTCGAGCATCCGAATTTTCCCAACATCATTCACGACATCGCGCTGCTGAACAGCCTCGGCGTGAAATTGGTATTGGTGCATGGCGCGCGCCCGCAGATCGAAAGCCGCTGCAAATTGCGCGGCATCACGCCGAAATTTCACAACGATTTGCGCATCACCGATGCCGACACGCTCGAATGCGTGAAAGACGCGGCCGGCAGTTTGCGTGCGCATATCGAAGCATTGTTAACCACCGGCCTGTCGAACTCGCCGATGTATGGCGCGCAGATTCGCGTGTGCTCGGGTAATTTCGTGATCGCGAAGCCGATGGGCATTCACGACGGCGTCGATTTCTGTAATACCGGCGAGGTGCGCCGCATCGATACCGATGCGATCGAACGGCTTTTGCAGGCGGGAGCGATCGTATTGCTTTCCGCAATCGGTTATTCGCCAACCGGCGAGGTTTTCAATCTGTCTTATGAAGATGTGGCGACGCAGGCCGCCGTCGCGTTGCATGCGGATAAATTGCTTGCGTTCGACGATTCGGTGCTGCTCGATGCGAATGGCGATCTGATTCGTTTCGCGGAATTGCGTCATGTGAAACCGCTGCTCGACACCTGCACCGATCCGCATCTGCTCGGCGTATTACAAGCGCTGGTGCAAAGCTGCGAGCACGGCGTCAAGCGCACACACCTGATCAACTACACCGACGATGGCGCCTTGTTGCAGGAATTATTCACACGCGACGGCACCGGCACGTTAATCACCGAAGATCAGTACGAGCAGATTCGTACGGCGCAGCTGCAGGATGTCGGCGGCATTCTCGCGATCATCGAACCGCTCGAAGCCGAAGGAAAGCTGGTGAAGCGTTCGCGCGAATTGCTCGAACAGGAAATCAATCAGTTCACCGTGATCGATCGCGACGGCATGATCATCGCGTGCGCGGCGTTGTATCCGTATCCGGAAAATGACAGCGGCGAAATCGCCTGTGTCGCGACGCATGCGGATTATCGCGGCGCCGATCGCGGCGAACGATTGCTGGCAGCGCTCGAAACCAAAGCGGCGGCGCTGGGTCTGAAAAAAGTATTTATCCTGACTACGCGCACCGCGCATTGGTTTCAGGAACAGGGTTTTGTGCCGTCAGCACTCGACAAGCTGCCGCCACAAAAACAGGCGCTGTATAACTATCAGCGCAACTCGAAAGTGTTCGCCAAAGACATTTAAACGATTCATTTCAACGAAGGAGAAATGTCATGAGCAAAGGCATGGACCAGAAAAAGGAAACGAAAAAGAAATCCGACAAAAGCATTAAAGAAAAGCGTGCCGAGAAAAAAGCCAAGCAGGCGTCGAAAAACTCCTAAGCTTGATGGCACCGATTGCGCACGGCATTTGCCGTGCGCGGTTCTTTCCGGAGTATTTATTATGTCGACGACCATGTATCAACTGTCAGTCCCGACGTTCATTCATATGCTGACCAGCCTTTCGACACTGCTGCAAAAAGCTGCGACATACGCATCGGTGAAAAAAATCGATCCGGCAGTACTGGCTAACAGCCGCTTGTTCCCGGATATGCTGCCGCTGACCAAACAGGTGCAAATCGCCACCGACAGCGCGAAAGGTTGCGCCGCGAGACTAGCTGGGCAACAACCTCCCGCTTATGAAGATAACGAAACGACACTCGATGAACTGAGCGCGCGCGTGCAGAAAGCCATCGATTATTTGAACACGTTCAATCCACTGCAAATCGACGGCTCCGAAAATCGGAATATCGATTTAAAAATCGGCTCCTACGAGTTGAAATTTACCGGGCAGCATTATCTGGAACGTTTCGCGCTGCCGAACTTTTATTTTCATGTCGTCACCGCCTACAACATCCTGCGCCATAACGGCGTGGACATCGGCAAGCAGGACTACTTAGGGAAAATTCAATAATCGCGATGGATGCGCCGCAATTCGATGTCATCGTAGAAGGACAAGTCTTACCGGGTTTCGAGCCGGCGGATGTAATTATCCAACTGCAGCAGCAGTTGAAACTGCCGGAGGTAAAAGCACGCCAGCTTATTGCAGCCAAAGCAATAGTGGTAAAACGTGGCGTCAGTAGCGATGTCGCGCAGGCGTATTGCACTCGCCTGCAAACCATTGGCGTCGCGGCACGGCTCGCGCCAGTAGCATCCGTTTCGGCCTCTCCAGCTGCCGCCACGACGGCAGATTATTTCGCAGCGCACACAGCACCGCTCGACAGCGCGCAGCTTTCGTCGTCATATCGTCGCGAATTGTATGTTGCCGCCCTTCACCTTAACGCAATAGGCGCCGGCTATATGCTCGCGACCTTTACCGTTATCGGTTTATTGTTGTTCTACCTTGTGCATTTTTCTTATCTGCTGACTGCACCGCCGATTCTGTTCAGCGTCACCGTATTTTTAATTCCATTATTAGCATTGTCATTGCTGGTCGTTTTAATGCTACGACCGCTATTGCCCACACCCCAGCAGAGCGAAACAGCGATATCGATTGATCGAGAACACCAACCGCAGATAGTCGATTTTGCCGAAAGGATTACTACTGTCTTGGCGCTGCCTATGCCAGCGCAAATTGCAGTGAATACGCAAACACGTAACTCAGTCTCGCTGATGCCCGGATTAAAGAATTTTTGGAATTGCAATTATCAATTGACGCTGTCTCTGCCGCTGCTCGATAACGCAAGCCTGAAAGAATTTGGCGCGATAGTCGCGGGCGATTTGGCGCTGGGTGCGCGCTCCACAATGTTGCGTTATCGCTGGTTAAATGAATGGTGGCGTACGCGCCTGAACACCTGCGCGAAAGGTGCGGATTGGCTGCATCAACAATGCATCGTGTTAATTCAGCGTTGTGAAAATACCCGGTTCGCGTTCGCCCGCAAGCCGCTGTATTTTTTATCCGCGCAATCGGATGCGTCGCTACATAGCATCGCGAAACGGATCGACCGCCTAGATAATCGCTTATTGCGCGCGCGACAATACGAACAGGATCGTTACCGCGCGCTGATCGGTGGCAGCGGCATCATCGCTAACGCATTGTTGCTCGAAAGCAAAATCGATACTGCAATGGCGGATGCTTCCGCGCTGAATCAGCAACAACACGACACGGGCAAAGCCGTCGATGATTTCGCGGCGCTCGTTCAACATTATTTCGCCAGCCTGGACGATGATTTTGCGCGCCAACTAAAACAACAATGGAACGCCGCCACCACACCGCGCCGCCACGAGCCGGCGCTGCCGCGCGAGCGAATCGAGGAAAGCCTCTCGTTGCCGCAAACTAGTATTTTATCGAGCACCGCGCCTGCTTCGACGTTATTGCAATCGCGCTCTCAGCTCGCGCGAAAAATTACCGAGCAGCATTATCGTGCGCTCGATTGGTCGATTGTCCCCAGCGAATTGCTTGCGGTTGACGAGCTCACTTACGCCGCCACGCAAGATATTTTGTTGCGCCAACAGGCGCAGATCTATTTCAACAACTGGTTTAAACCGTTTCGGTTTTGGAGTCTCGCGGATTATCGATTGATCCATGACATGCCAATGCAAGATGCCGCACAACAATTAAACGTTTGCATCAGCGAAATTCGCCGCTTGACGCCAGACCGGGCGAAATTACTTGCCGAATATCAGCGCTTGATAAATCAGGTCCAGGAAATTTTGCTCGGCCAGCATGTGTTGGCGGTCGGCAAAAAATTTGCGTTTCGCACCATCGCCTACGACGGCACAACGCTGCAACCTATCCTCGAAGAAAAGCAGGAATTATTGAACAAAGTTGTCGAGCAATTATCGCAACAGGAAGCCGTGATGGGAGGCCGCATCACGCTTGGCCTTCGACTTTGCGGACAGGCGGAGCGCGATGTAGAGCTGCTCCACGATGCGCTGCGTATGTTGCGCGAGTGCGGTGCGCGGCTCGACAAAATTTCGCTGGATGCGTATCAGCTTGAGCAACTGCTTCACCGTCATCATCGACAACGCGAAGCCAACTACAGCGCGGCGATTACGCGGCTCGAGCAAAAAATCGAAGATACGCTGATGCTGTTAATGACGCGCCTCAGCAGCATTGCCAATCCGCTCGATCCGGAGCATCGCCCGCTGAAATACCATTTAGATACAGCACTTAATAAAATCGGTAACAATGAAAAACTTGAAACGCTACGCAAAGCGCGCTGCGCACTCGATACGTTATATGCGCTGAACGAGCGACTGTCGACGATCGCTGCCGATTACGGAACGATTGCGGAAGAGGCTTATCGGATTGATTCGATCAAATTAATCAATACAACCATTGATTAATTAATAGATAGATAGAAGTGCGCAGCGATGTATGCGAATCCGTTACTTGGGTAATTCGGGATAGCGCTGACGGTCGGAAGCATTTGCCGCATCTTTGCACTCACCCCGAATTACGCGGCCCTTGCGCTCCTCGTATTGTTCGAGTACCAGATAACCATCGCGGCAATAATTATTTTGCGCAAGCATGGCTTCCAGATTACGCCGTAACGCCTGTGCGGATCGTACCGGCGAAACCTTTGGGCGGCGTGCATCGCCGCGCCGCGCCGCGAGCTCATTCATTTCTTCTATCTCTTCATCAAGCATCTGACGCCGCTCGGTATACACAAACAACTTGGTGGCATCAGGAAGAATTTCAGTGGTGAAGCTGGCGCCAGGTGCGATATCGCGAGGGCTCGGCGTGTGCCCGCAAGCAAGCAACAGCGCTGACATACAAACAGAAACCAGCGCCGGCGAAAATTTGAGGAATCCTGCGCGATAGACGGCAGGGATTTCAGAATTAATTTTTAACGACATTTTTATTCGCTACCAAATGAAATGCGGCATCGATTGTGTCACGCACACGCAGACCGCCACCCAATACGCTATACGGCGAAAGACCTAACGCTGCCTGCGAAATCGTTAGCCCACCCTCGGCAATCAGCGTGTTTTCATTCTCGCTAACACGGACGGGAATCGAAATGGATCGGGTGAACTCACGCAGCTTCACCTCGACCAGCAAGTGCAAATCGGGCCACTGCCCACTTACAGCAACGGTACGCAATTCAATACGGGGAAATTGTTCGGCGGCGAGCAGTTTCGGTCCCAGCATATTCTGGCGAGTGCCAGCGATTGCCTCGGGCGGAAGCGTGCCCGGAAAATCGGCACCCGCCATTGCTCTCTCCTCCGCTCTATCGACCTGCAGCCCATGCGCGGGAATGCTCAATTCCACATCGGACTGAAGCGGATTTTTTTCGCGATAGATAGTGCCGGCAATTTCGGTAGCGGTAATGACATGATTGTGACCGAAGCGCGCGAGCGGGCCGTCGCGATACACCTTTAATGTAATCGCCGATTGTTGTGGATCGATCGTATATAGCGTCGCTTGAGCGTGCTTATCCGACGCTGCGCCCGCTGCAGTTCTATTCGTTTCCGGCTGTTGCGTGTGACACCCAACCAGCAAACTGAGTACACAACCTGCGATTAGCAGATACGTACACCGCTTGTTCTTATTGCTTGGCACGAAATGCTCCCACCGTTGTTCACTACGACAGCCAATGCGTACACTATCAATCTTCTTTTTACGCATTATGGCTCTTCAATGCAGTCGTTCACTATTCCCGACGCGGAAGTGGAAATAAACGCAATTCGCGCACAAGGTGCCGGCGGGCAGAACGTCAATAAAGTATCGAACGCCGTGCATCTGCGTTTCAATATTTCTGCGTCGTCGTTACCGGAGGCGATCAAGCAAAAGCTGCTGACGATGCGTCATCAATATATCGGCAAGGACGGCATCGTCGTTATTAAAGCGCAGCGTTTTCGCAGTCTGGAACAGAACCGTACCGATGCGATCGATAGATTACAGCGGCTGGTTCAGCGTGCGGCGATCGTGCAAAAGGCACGCACCCCGACGAAACCGACGTTCAGTTCGCGGCAACGGCGCGTCGATACCAAAACGCAACGCGGCAAAGTAAAAGCTTTGCGCCGCACACCATTGGATTAATGGTATTTACCGCAATGCCAGCACCTGCCGGACGCATTCGGAAATTCCCAGCGCCGCCTGACCAATACTTTCCGCCAACATATACGCGGGCGTCGTTACCAGTTTATTGCGCCGATCGATCACTGCTTTATCGACAGGGCAACTCACGTGCTTGCCGCCCATCGCGGTGATCGCCGCGGCAGTTTCGACATCGTTACCGATCGTGCATTCGACGCCCGGCCCAAAAATTTTCGCGGCCATGGTCGGCGCAATACAAATCAATCCTATTGGCTTGCCGGCCCCATGCATCGCTTGAGCGAATTTCAAAAAGTCCGGCTGAACCGTCATCGCACTGCCATCGACGGCAAAGCTGCAGAGATTTTTCGCCGCACCGAAACCGCCGGGCACAATCATCGCGTCGTAATCGTCGACACGAGCCTGGGAGATATCCATGATTTTTCCGCGTGCAATCCGCGCGGCTTCAACCAATACGTTGCGCGTCTCGCCAGTAGCTTCTTCACCTGCGGCGTGATTAATGACGTGACGCTGCGGAATGTTCGGCGCGAGGCACTGATACGTCGCACCTTGTTGATCTAGCGCAAGCAATGTCAGAACCGCCTCGTGAATTTCCGAACCGTCATAAACGCCACAACCCGCTAATACCACTGCTACTTTCGTCATGATCTCGACCTCATTTAATTCGCACGAATCGATAAAATGGCAGACGATTGGCTTGCCCAATCGCGTCTATAGCCCAAGTTTAACGCCGATATCGCTATGCTTGTCAGCCAGAAGCAAGGTGTTATGATGACCTCAATATTGTGAATTGCCCGCCGCTTGCAATCGCAACCGCTCATCCCCATCTGCTTATTCAGTCAGCAAATTATTTGGAGAACACTCATGAGTGACAAGATCGTTCACGTTACCGATGCCAGTTTCGATGAAGAAGTATTGAATTCAAATGTGCCTGTGTTGGTGGACTTCTGGGCGGCATGGTGCGGTCCATGCAAAATGATTGCGCCCATTCTCGATGATGTTGCGGGTACTTATGAAGGCAAGGTCAAAGTCTGCAAAGTCGATGTCGACGCGAACAGCGATACGCCGGCAAAATTCGGTGTGCGCGGTATTCCGACATTGATTCTGTTCAAGAACGGCAATGCCGAAGCGACCAAAGTAGGCGCGCTGTCGAAAACTCAACTGACTGCTTTTATCGACGCCGCACTGTAATATTTTGCGGCGCGGTTCACGTCCCGCGCCGCTGCCTTGCACAAGCGAATTTTCGGTGATACAGTTCAGACCATTCCCGACTCGCACAGCTATAAGAACCAATCCGGTTTCGTATTTCCATTAAGCATCTAAACATCCAGCGTACATCTTGCATGCGCCCCGCATGCGTCCTTTTTCTATCCATCAACTCTCGTCTTCTTTACAACCTATGAATCTTACCGATCTCAAAACAAAACCGACTACCGATCTATTGGCAATCGCCGAAAGCATGGGCCTCGAAAACATGGCCCGCTCGCGCAAACAAGACATCATCTTTGCAATCCTGAAACGTCACGCCAAAAGCGGCGAAGACATTTCGGGCGACGGTGTCCTTGAAATTTTGCAGGACGGCTTTGGCTTTTTGCGATCGGCCGACTGCTCTTATCTGGCCGGCCCTGATGACATTTATGTGTCGCCGAGCCAGATTCGCCGCTTCAACCTGCGTACCGGCGATACGATTTCCGGCAAGATTCGACCACCGAAAGAAGGCGAACGTTATTTCGCTCTGCTCAAAGTCAATGACATCAATTTCACCAAGCCGGAAAATTCGCGCAACAAGGTGTTGTTCGAAAACCTGACGCCGCTGTTCGCGAATCAGCGTCTCTTATTGCAGGCCGGTAACGGTGCCACCGAAGATTTAACCGGTCGCGTGATCGATCTCGTCGCCCCGATCGGCAAAGGCCAACGCGGCCTGATCGTTGCACCGCCGAAAGCCGGTAAAACCATCATGCTGCAGCACATCGCGAGCAGCATTCTGCGCAACAATCCCGAGTGCTACATGATCGTTCTGTTGATCGATGAACGCCCGGAAGAAGTCACCGAAATGCAGCGCTCGGTGGGCGTGCGCGGTGCCGAAGTGGTGGCATCGACCTTCGACGAACCGCCGGCACGACATGTCCAAGTCGCCGAAATGGTGATCGAAAAAGCCAAGCGCCTGGTTGAACACAAACGCGATGTCGTGATTCTGCTCGATTCGATCACGCGTCTTGCCCGCGCCTACAACACAATTATTCCTTCATCCGGCAAAGTACTGACCGGCGGTGTCGATGCGCATGCGCTCGAACGTCCGAAACGCTTCTTCGGTGCCGCGCGTAATGTCGAGGAAGGCGGCAGCCTGACCATTATCGCTACAGCGCTGATCGATACCGGCTCGAAAATGGATGAAGTGATCTACGAAGAATTCAAAGGCACCGGCAACATGGAGTTGCATCTCGATCGCAAAGTCGCAGAAAAACGCGTATTCCCGTCAATCAATATCCGCCGTTCGGGCACGCGCCGCGAAGAGCTGATCACCAGCGAAGAAGAATTATCGCGGATGTGGATTCTGCGTAAATTGCTGCATGGCATGGAAGATCTGCCGGCAATCGAATTCCTGATCGACAAGCTGAAAGACACGAAAACCAACGAAGAATTTTTCGATACGATGAAGCGCAGATAGCGCGCGCATCGAATTGAAAACTGATTTACCAAGGCGATGCAAATCGCCTTTTTTGTTTATGGCGAAAATGGGTGACGCGGCATGAAATACCGGGACCTCAGAGAGTTCATTGCCGAACTCGAAAAGCGCGGCGAATTGAAACGCATCGTCGTGCCGGTCGATCCCAAACTTGAAATGACTGAAATCAGCGATCGCGTGCTGCGTTCAGGAGGCCCAGCGCTGCTGTTCGAAAATCCGAAAGGTTTCAGCACGCCGGTGCTGACGAATTTATTCGGTACCGAACATCGCGTCGCGCTCGGCATGGGCCAGCAGAATGTCGCGGCGCTGCGCGAAGTTGGCGAATTGCTCGCCTATTTGCGCCAACCTGAACCGCCAAAGAGCTTGCGCGATGCGTGGGATAAAGCGCCGATCTTGAAACAGGTGCTGAACATGGCGCCGAAGCAGGTCAACAATGCGCCGTGTCAGGTGCATGTGCAAAGCGGCGACGCAGTCGATTTATTCAAACTGCCAATTCAAACCTGCTGGCCCGACGATATCGCGCCGCTGATCACATGGCCGCTGGTAATTACGCGCGGTCCGCATAAGGAACGGCAGAACCTCGGCATCTACCGGCTGCAATTAATCGGCAAAAATAAATTGATCATGCGCTGGCTTAGCCACCGCGGCGGCGCGCTCGATTTTCACGAATTCAAACAGCAATTTCCCGGCGAGAAATTTCCGATCGCAGTCGCGCTCGGCGCCGATCCGGCAACGATTTTAGGCGCAGTGACACCGGTGCCGGATTCGCTCAGCGAATACGCATTTGCCGGATTATTGCGCGGCGGCAAAACCGAAGTCGTGAAATGCTTGAGTTGCGATTTACAAGTCCCCGCCTCTGCCGAATTCATTCTCGAAGGATACATCGATCCGAACGAAATGGCCGATGAAGGCCCGTACGGCGATCACACCGGCTACTACAACGAAGTCGAGAAATTCCCGGTGTTCACCGTCACGCATATCACGCATCGCGAAGATCCGATTTATCACAGCACTTATACCGGTCGGCCGCCCGATGAGCCGGCAATCCTCGGCGCCGCGCTGAACGAAGTGTTCGTGCCGATTCTGCAAAAACAATTTCCGGAAATTGTCGATTTTTATTTGCCGCCCGAAGGTTGTTCGTACCGAATGGCCGTCGTGACGATGAAAAAACAATATCCAGGACATGCGAAGCGCGTGATGTTCGGCGTGTGGTCGTTCCTGCGTCAGTTCATGTACACGAAATTTGTTATCGTCACCGACGATGATGTGAATGCGCGCGACTGGAAAGACGTGATCTGGGCAATGACGACACGCATGGACCCGGCACGCGATACATTGATCATCGAAAACACACCGATCGATTATCTGGATTTCGCATCGCCGGTTTCCGGCCTCGGTGGAAAAATCGGTTTCGATGCGACAAATAAATGGCCCGGCGAAACCAGTCGCGAATGGGGCCGTCCAATTAAGCGCGACCCCGCAATAGTGCAACGAATCGATGAGTTGTGGGCCGAGCTGGGTTTAGATTGAGAGAAGAAATGAATTCACTGGGTACACGGACGTGATACAGCTACCGCCGTTGAGTTTATACGTGCATATTCCGTGGTGCGTGCGCAAATGCCCGTACTGCGATTTCAATTCGCATGCGCAAAGCAGCGAAAAAAATAGCGAGATACCCGAGCGCGAATATCTCGCTGCACTAATTGCCGATCTCGATATCGATCGCACCGCCGTTAAACAACGTGAATTGCAGTCGATATTTTTCGGCGGCGGCACGCCTAGTTTGATGTCGCCGCATATCATCGGCGAATTGCTTGAGGCGGTCGCTGCGCGTTTTACGTTATCGCCAACCATTGAAATTACGCTCGAAGCCAATCCCGGTACGACCGAGCAACAGCGCTTCGCCGATTTTCGCGCGGCGGGCGTCAATCGTTTATCGATCGGCGTGCAAAGTTTTAATCCGCGTCATCTGCAAACACTCGGTCGTATTCACGATAGCGATCAAGCATTACGTGCGGTTGCACAGGCGCGCAATGCCGGTTTCGACAATATCAATCTCGATCTGATGCATGGCCTGCCGGCGCAAAGCATCGAAGATGCAATGGCGGATTTGCAGCAGGCAGTCGCGCTCGAAACCGAGCATCTGTCGTGGTATCAATTGACGATCGAGCCGAACACCGAGTTTTATAAACGTCCACCGCAGTTGCCCGAGGACGACACGCTTGCCGCGATTCAGGAAAGCGGTTTCGAATTATTGGCGGGCGCCGGTTTCGAGCATTACGAAGTTTCCGCGTTTTGCCGCCACGGCCGCGCGTCGCTGCACAATCTGAACTATTGGCAATTTGGCGATTACATCGGCATCGGCGCCGGCGCTCATGGCAAATTGACGCGGCGCGACGGCGCAACCTCACCCCTTTCAATCGAACGCACGCACAAAACGCGATTGCCGAAAGATTATTTAGCGAGCGCCGGACGCTGCGATCGCAACAACGAACGCATCGGCACCGCCGCACTGCCGTTCGAGTTCATGATGAATGCGCTGCGTCTACATCGCGGTTTCGCGCGCGAGCTGTTCAGTGCGCGCACGGGCTTGCCATGGTCGGTCGTCGCTTCAAAAATCGATGCGCTGATTGCTCGCGGCTTGCTGATCGACGATGCCGAATGCATCGTGCCGACGCCGCTCGGCCAACGCTTTCTGAACGATGTGCTCGGCGAGTTTCTCGACTGAGGGTAGCGACTCAGCTATTGAAGTGCTGCATCCAACCGCTGAATTCCGAAAGGCCGCAGCTCTTTCCGAAAAACCCGAAAAACCGCTGTGGTATCCTAGCCACCCCCTGAAAATCGCTGTTCCCGAGGTGCGCCATGCCTGACTACCGTTCGAAAACTTCCACCGCCGGCCGCAATATGGCGGGCGCGCGCGCGTTGTGGCGAGCCACCGGAATGAAGGATGGCGATTTCGGCAAACCGATCATCGCGGTAGCGAATTCATTCACCCAGTTCGTACCCGGCCATGTGCATCTGAAAGATCTCGGCCAACTGGTCTGCCGCGAAATCGAAAAAGCCGGTGCCATCGCGAAAGAGTTCAACACCATCGCTGTCGACGATGGCATCGCGATGGGACACGACGGCATGCTGTATTCGCTGCCGTCGCGCGACATCATCGCCGACTCGGTTGAATACATGGTCAACGCACATTGCGCCGACGCCATCGTCTGTATTTCCAACTGCGACAAAATCACCCCCGGCATGTTGATGGCGGCAATGCGTTTGAACGTGCCGGTCGTGTTCGTATCCGGCGGCCCGATGGAAGCCGGCAAAACCAAGCTGTCCGAACATAAACTCGATCTTGTCGATGCGATCGTGATCGGCACCGATAAGAACGCCACCGACGAGCAAGTCGCCGAATACGAACGTTCGGCGTGTCCGACCTGCGGCTCATGCTCGGGTATGTTCACCGCGAATTCGATGAATTGTTTGACCGAGGCGCTCGGCCTGAGCCTGCCCGGCAACGGTACCGTGCTCGCGACGCACGCCGACCGGGAACAGTTGTTCAAACGCGCCGGCCAATTGATCGTCGACATCACACGCCGCTATTACGAACAGAACGACAGCTCGGTGCTGCCGCGTTCCGTCGCCAGTTTCAAGGCGTTCGAAAACGCGATGAGCCTCGATATCGCGATGGGCGGTTCGACCAATACGATTCTGCATTTGCTCGCTGCGGCGCAGGAAGGCGGTATCGATTTCACGATGAAAGACATAGACCGGCTGTCGTTGCGCGTGCCGCAGTTGTGCAAGGTCGCACCGAACACACCGAAATATCACATCGAAGATGTACATCGCGCCGGCGGCGTGATGGGCATTCTCGGCGAACTCGACCGCGCCGGTTTACTGCATAGCGAAGTGCCGTCCATTC
Organism: uncultured Spongiibacteraceae bacterium; assembly: GCA_965653955.1. GTDB lineage: Bacteria > Pseudomonadota > Gammaproteobacteria > Pseudomonadales > CAMLJR01 > CAMLJR01. The sequence goes on along the minus strand of CBFHCK010000009.1, from coordinate 3,815 downwards.
ACAGCCCGACGATAAAAGCCGCGCTGCAACAATGGGACATCAAGCAGACCAGCGATCCGGCGGTATTCGAATTCTTTAAAGCCGGCCCGGCCGGCATTCCGACGCAGCAGGCATTTTCGCAGGCGACGCGCTGGCCTTCGCTCGACGACGACCGCGAGCAGGGTTGTATCCGCGCGCTCGGTCACGCCTACAGCAGCGAAGGCGGTCTCGCGGTCCTGCACGGCAACATCGCTGTCGATGGTTGCGTGGTGAAAACCTCGGGCGTCGACGACAGCATTCTCGTGTTCGAAGGCAAAGCACATGTTTGCGAAAGCCAGGACGAAGCGGTCGAAAATATTTTGAACGGCAAAGTGCTGGCGGGCGACGTCGTGGTGATTCGCTACGAAGGTCCGAAAGGCGGTCCCGGCATGCAGGAAATGTTGTATCCGACCAGCTATCTGAAATCGCAGGGCCTCGGCAAGGCGTGCGCATTGCTGACCGACGGTCGTTTCTCCGGCGGCACCTCGGGTTTGTCGATCGGTCACGCGTCACCGGAAGCAGCATCGGGCGGCGCAATCGGTTTGATTCGTGACGGCGATACGATCCGCATCGATATTCCGCAACGCACAATCAATGTGTTGCTGAGCGATGACGAGCTGGCGAAACGGCGTGCGGAACAAGATGCGAAAGGCTGGCAGCCCGCGCACCCACGACCGCGCAAAGTCTCGGCGGCGCTGAAGGCTTACGCAAAAATGGCGACGAGCGCCGACAAAGGTGCGGTACGCGATATCAGCCAGCTCGATTGAGCGCTGCCGCCCTAATAGCAAGCAATAAAGGCAATAACAACTAAGGCAAGGGTGACGATGAAACTTTCGCGGTTGTTTCGGCTGCCGCCGCAATTGCATATACCGATTGCGATGCGGCTCGCCGGTTCGATCATCATCATCGTCGTCATCGGCCTCAGCACACTCGCCCTCGTCATTTCCGGAAATCAGCAGCGGCTTATTCGGTCGCATATCGAAGAATTCGGCCAGTTGATCACGTATCAACTGGCGTTGACCGTGACGGAGCCGGTGTTCACCGGCCAGTATTACGAGCTGGCTGCGATTGCCAAACGCTATGTCGATAGCCCGCGAGTGCTCGGTGCGGCGATTTACGATCATGAAGGGAAGCTGATCGTTGCCTCCGGCGTTTATCCAACACCGCAGCAGCTGCAGAAGCGCGGCGTTATTCTCGATATCGATACCGCACAGATGCAGAAAGCGCCGCCGTTCAAAAACGAAGCGCACGGCATCATCGTGGTCGAACCGATTAATTTTCGCAGCACTAATGCCGGCCAGGTGGTGTTGGTACTGTCGCAGCAGGCGCTCGATTCCGCGCGACGCGAAATCATCCGCGTCAGCTTTCTTGTCGCGCTGGGCTTGGCGAGCATCATCTGCGTCGTCGCCATTTATTTAGGGCGGCGGCTCGCGCAGCCAATTCATACGCTGGTCGATGCGGCGCGTTTGCTTCAGCGCGGCGAATACACGCAGATTGCCAGCCGTCGCAATGATGAGTTCGGCCAGATCATCGCCGCGCTAAATACAATGGGGCAGGATTTGGTGCGCAAAGCGCAGGTCGAGGACATCATGCGTCGGGTGCTCGATCGCGATGTCGCGAATAAATTGCTCGCGGAGATCGAGCCCGTCAAAGTCGGCGGCGATCGTGTGCAGGCGACGGTGTTATTTGCCGATATCGTGGGTTTTACTTCATTGTCGGAACAGATGGCGCCGGAAGCTGTCAGCGAATTTCTAAATAATTATTTTCATTACCTCGATGCCTGCGCACGTTTTTATTTCGGTGCGATCGACAAATTCATCGGCGATGCAATGATGGTGGTATTCGGCGCGCCGCGTGCCGATGCCGAGCACGAATATCATGCGGTCGCCTGCGCGGTGCTGATGCAACGCTTGATCGAACGCATCAATGAGATTCGCACCGCGCAGAATCTGCCGATCGCGCGCCTGCGTATCGGCGTCAACAGCGGCGAAATGCTGGCCGGCATGCTCGGCTCGCATCAACGCATGGAATACACCGTGGTCGGTGATGCCGTAAATCTCGCATCGAGACTGTGCACCGAAGCCAACGCAGGGCAAATCATCATCGAAGATAATTTATATCGGAAAATCGCCCGTAATCACCTCGTCACTGTCGCCGAACCGCGACAGATTGGATTGCGCGGCAAAACCGAACCGGTGACGATTTATTCCGTCAGCGATATTGAGCACACGCACCCCATCGTTATCGATCAGATGATTGACGATCTGCTGCATTACCGCGATGACGCGCGATCCGTATTATGAAAAAACTTTCGCTCGCATTTTTATTATCGATGTCCGGGCTTTTTCTGTTAAGCGGCTGCGCCAACTGGACGCCGCCCCTATCGATACCAGGCCCCAGCGTCGCGCAGTTGCGCGCCGAACATCGCTATCTGAGCGCACTAAAAGTGCTGGCTGCACAGCGCACGCAATTTTCCAACTACGAAGCAGAACGCGACGTGCTTATTGCCGAAGCCCGCGCTTATCAAACTGACGTATTACGCGAAGCGCGTGCGCTGCAACAGCAAACGCAATTTGCAAAAGCGCAGGAAGTTTTCGAGACGGCGCGCGTGGAGTTACCGCAATCGCGCGAATTGGATGAATTCGCCGAGCAGTTTTACGCCGCGCGCGATCGCTATATTCAGCGAAATCTCGATGAGCTGATTCGTTTGCGTGCCGCGCCGCTCGCCCGTCAGCACGCAGCCTACCTCGCATTGCAAAAGGCTGCGGCCGATCCTGAATTACAGAAAGTCGTCGATCGCCATTTGCGCGATGTCGATTACTTCGCACCGCTGATTGCGAAAATAGGTGTGCAAGCATTGGAGCAAGGCGAATATGCTCGCGCGAAACAATATCTTGCCATTGCCTATCAATTAACGCCGTCGTTACAACTGGCGCAGCAATTAAAATCGGCGGAACAGGCGATCGCCGCCAATACGCAGAAAAAACAAATTGCGCGTCTCAGCGAGCGCGAACAACGCTATCGCGATTTGAATTTCGCGCTGCAACAATCGATAGATCAACGCGATTTTCTCGCCGCCCGCGATCAGCTGGAGCAGGCGCGCGCGCTCGGGATTCATACCGACGAGCTCGATGCAATTCAAAAACAACTGGACGAAGTGATCCAAACATTCGTAGCGCTGCATAGCGATACTGGCGATCGTCTATACGCGGACGGTCGTATCGAAGATGCGCTTCGTCATTGGGTGCAAGCCGATTTATTAATCTCGACGCCGGAGCTAAAGGAAAAGATCGAGAAAGCACAAAAATTTATCGGACGATTGCATCAACTACAGAACGCCCGCCAAACCCCGAACGCCAAAACTTCGAACTCGAAAAACGCTCGCTAGATTAACTCCGACGCGAGCAGGCTACTTGCGGTTATATATTTTTAAGCTGTACGCCGGCGTTATCGAGTCGGTCGCTGCAAAATCCTGTTGCTGCATGCATTGCCATTGCGTCCAATCGATATCGCGAAAATACGCATCGCCGTCCGCATCGATTTTCACATCGGTGTAATACAGCGTGTGCGCAACCGGTAATGTCTGTCGATAAATATCGGCGCCGCCTATAACCATGATTTCGCTGACGCCATCGCGCTGCGCCACTTCATCGGCGCACCTTAAAGCGCTAACGATGTCGTGAACGACGAATGTATCGTCGGCACGAAATTGTAAATCGCGCGTTACGACAATATTGGTACGGCCTGGCAGCGCCTTGCCGAGTGATTCGAACGTTTTACGCCCCATCACGAGCGGT